>JBAYNQ010000214.1:0-2533 GCA_041678705.1 Candidatus Omnitrophota bacterium | reverse complement strand
TCCGGATAATTCAGGACGTGGGTTGCGATAATAATATTGCATCCAGTAATAAAGCTCATTTTCTGTTTTTATAGGTGCGGGAGCTTTTTTTTCTTCGGCAAAAGCGCAGCTTGATGTGGCCTGTATTGATATAAGGGCAGTTATAAGAATGCGAAGTATAACAAAGGGTTTAGTTTTCATTATGTTTCAAGCTTATTTTGGCCGGTATTAAAAATATCTTTTACTCCAGCCAGAACAGAAAGAGATAAAAGTGAACATGCTCCAGCTAACCGATAACGCGCCGCCGGAAAGAGGATTCATTCCGGCTAATATATCGCCTGAATAAATAAGGGTTGTTGCCTTGAGCTTGTAGTTTTTCATGATTTTTCCTAGCGCATTGATTATAGCTTTTAAATCGGAATCTATCAACAAAAAAGGCTTGATGTTTTAAGCGTTGTATTTATAATAACAAAAAACACCGGGATTTATTAACAGGTTTTTAGTTGTAAAAAAAATCTTATGCTGCAAGAGGGGCTAAAAAACATTTTTCTTCAGGTAGAATACCTGGGGCGAGGCTATTATGGATTCCAGATACAAAATAAAAAATCGGCCAAGGAAGTCACTGTCCAGGAGATTCTAGAGAAGGCCTTAAAAAAGCTTTTTCTTCAGGACATAAGGATAGTTTACTCAAGCCGTACAGACAAAGGAGTTCATGCCAGAGCGCAAAGCCTTAATTTCAAAATAGAAACCAGGATACCCTTGTCTAATATCAAAAAAGCTTTGAACGTGTTTTTACCGGAAGACATACAGGTTAAAAAGATAAAAAAAGTGCCTCTTGATTTTCATTCTCGGTTCTCAGTTAGTTCAAAGATCTACCGCTATATCATTTTTAACCGCCGCCAGCCTTCCGTGTTCTGGAAAGATTTTTCCTGGCATATTCCGCAAAGTTTTGATTTAGATGCCATGCGCAAGGCCTCCCGTAGTTTAATAGGGAGGAATGATTTTTCTTTATTTGCTAAAGGAGCTTCGAATTATAAAAGTTGTGTTCGTTGCCTAAGCGCAATAGAGATAAAGAAAAGAAATGGCTTAATTTATATTGATATCGAGGCCGATGGTTTCTTGAGAGGTATGGCCAGGAATATTGTGGCTTTTCTGGCTAAGATAGGTTCGGGCGAGTTGCCTCTCAAAGAGGCGGTAAATATACTCAAAAAAGAAGCTTCATACATCAATAATCCGGCGCCTGCCCGCGGCCTTTATCTTTATAAAGTTAAATATTAATCATAACTCTACAAGGAATAAACACCTTTATTTTATTATGGTTTTTTCATTCATAAGTGGTATAATTTCTTAATATATCTAATCTTAAACGCCAAATGGCTTTGATGATTTAGGAGCATAAGCTATGCGTAAAACGATAATAGTGATTGTTGCCGGAGTTTTGTTTTTTACCTCAGGATGCCAGAGTATAAGAAAGAAATTCATTCGTAAAAAAAAGGCTAAAGCTGACACTCCGGTGTATGTCGATTTTAAAGATTATCCTCAAAGGCCCTCGAGAGACGCTTATATTGATTATTCTCTTTTTGTCCGTGGTTGGCTCGACGAATTTAGCCAAGCCCTGGGAGATTCTACTATCAGCGGATCGGGAAATTGTAAACGGGCCCGCCGGGCTATTAACGAAGCGGTAATGAATTTAGAGCAAATAATATCTTTTTACACTCCTGAAGGGAAGGATAAAATTTATCCTTTATATGAGCAGGCTCTATCCATCAAGAAAGAGGTAAACAACAACCCCAATATGAGCAATTTGATGAAAAACTCCTTTAGGCGCAAAGCAGAAGGCATAAGAAGGAGGTTTGAGAAAGAATTTAATTATACTGACGCTGAAAAATGGCTAAAATAAATTTGAAAACTTTTGTTTCAGGGAACCTTTCCAACAACTGCTATCTTGTCTTTGACCAAACGAACAATAAGGGTTTTGTCGTAGATTGCCCTTCGCCCAGCGCAGAGATACGGGGATACATAAAAGAAAAAGGAATCGATGTCCTTTTTGTTGCTTTAACACATGCCCATTTTGACCACATAGCCGGTTTAGGCGATTTTCAAGTTCCTTTCTATGTGCATAAAGATGACAAAGCCTTTTTAAAAGATTCTCGTTTGAATGGCTCGGCTTTTTTTGAACAGGCGGTAAAAATTGTGGAAGAGCCGCTCTTGTATCCTAAAAATTCAGAGCTTTATTTTTTGCACAATAAAATAGAAGTCATTTTTACCCCCGGTCATACCCCGGGTTCAGTTTCTTTAAGATTGGGCAATTGGCTCTTTAGCGGTGACGCATTGTTCTTTGATTCTGTCGGCCGTACAGATATTCCCCTGGCTTCCGGCGGTGTTTTGATTAAGTCTCTTAAGGAGAGAGTAATGGTTTTGCCGGATGAAACCATGGTGTATCCGGGGCATGGGCCTTCTACCAGCATAGGTAGAGAGAGGAAACACAACCCTTTTTTGAGAAACGCGAATGGACGCGAATAAAAAGGCGCGAATGGACGCGAATTGGGAAATG
>JBAYNQ010000213.1:0-2628 GCA_041678705.1 Candidatus Omnitrophota bacterium | reverse complement strand
CAGCTTACGCAGCCAAGCCATCTGGGCGAATTTCTGCAAAAACCCAGCTTTTACAGTTTGCGTTTTTAAAACCTCAACTTTATTATCAGTTGCAAAAGAGGCCCCCTTGGGGGTTGGGGAGGCGTGGGAGCCTCTCGCAACTTTAGTATTAACTTTTATAGGATTGTTTTTGTGATTAATCTCGGGATGTAAAACAGCGTAAATTTCGTGGGCAAGAACACGGGAAGATATTTTTTCTTGAGGAATAATTATATAGATAAATCTGCTGTCATAATGATTTGCTGCTCCAAAATTCCAAGCCGGCGGAGCGCGGATTATTCTGATATTCCCCAGAATCAAACCTCTAAAAAATCTTAAATAATCTGTTACTGGCAAATGTTTTAATGCCGGTAAAACTATTGCGGCTGAAGAAATTTTACCTTTGCTTGAAAAATTTCCTAAACCTATAGCTTGAACTTCTTTTTCTATCTCTTCTCTAAGAGTCCCTTGGCTTGAAGCATCAAGCGGAAAAGATTCCGCTATTAAAAGCTCTGCCGCTTGCTTAAATTCTTTCACAAAAAATTCAATGTCTCTGCGAAAAGAACCGTTAGCTGCTGCAGGCACACTGGACAACATATTCTCAAAAATATCCCAATTGATAACTGTTCCTGATTCCTTAAGCAGGCCAATGTATGGCTTAAAAAGAAAACCCACTAATTCAGAAATACTAGTTTCTCTATGGCTTGAGCCGTCATCTACTAAAACGAATTGGCCGGAATTTTCTTCTATCCTTAAATTACCGGCATTATAATCTGTTGGGGATTTACCTTCTAACAAAACATAGATAAGCCCTGCTGTAAAAAGAGCTTTTTGAGCATATTCCCTTTTCTTTTCCTTGCTTGTTTCAACCAAAATTAATAAATCAAAATCCTCTCCTTCTATATATTCCTCTGACATCATATGAATAATTATTTTCTCTTCCTCAGAAAGGCCAAACGGCACCGTTACTTTAAGCAATGAACCAACCCTTGGAACTGCTCGAACACTATCAGGAACACCGAACTCGCTTTTTCTTTGGCGAATCCTACTCATTCCTTCAAATTCCGGCCCTAATGTATCTGTTAAGATCTTAGGAACTTTTAGTATAAATTCATAAGCTTTCCCGTGCACACCAGTTTTTTCTAAAAACATTGCCACTCTTACGCCATACACAAGCCGGGTTGTACCGTTAAACCCGCCTTCTACATTAAACAACGTTATTCTTTCAACATTCTCTATATTTATAACATCACCATGAATATCCCGGATGGAGTCTTCAATAAAATCGCCAATAGAATTCAAGTTAGAAGGCATCCTTAACCAATTTGCGATAAACTTAACTCTGCTGATATAGTGGTCACTAAGCAACTCTTGGATAAATGCTTTTACTACAGGGTTGCTTCTCTGTCTAAGCTCTACCTGTAGAGCATCCACTTGCTCATGGTTTAATCCGCCTAAAGCAGCAATAATTTCATGCTCTATCTCATCAAGGGAAGCTCTTCCCCGCAGATATACTATATTAAGAAGGTTAAATGAAGGTTCATCAAACCTTGGCGGCCCGCGACGAATAATGATATCATCTAGAAGCTTAGCTTTATCTAAAGAAAGATTTTCCTGCAAGAATATAATTTTGTTTTGTACATTCCTAGAGAACTCATCGTCTATTGCATCATAAGGCTGCCAGCCTCCTAATCTTTGGCCAAGTGAAAGCCTGGCTTGTATAATTGTTAAATCCGCGTTATCAGAAGCATGATCATGCAGAAAAGATTTAATTCCTTTATGGATACTGGCAACAGGCAAAACAAAAGTAAAAGTCGTTCCGGGTGTGGTACGGACTCCTGAACTTATCATTTTCAGCGTCTGCATCATAGCAGGAAGCGCTAATACCGCCTCTCTGACTTCTTTTATCTGTTCGATATCGCTGAATTTATGGGTTAGAGCAGCATGCACTACTCTTTTACCCCAGACATAACTCCCTGAATTCTGAGTTACATTGTATAGTAATTGATGATTTGTCCCTAACACATCCAATATATATTCCTGCACAACATTTACCGCCTTCACAATAGCGCTTTTATCGCCTTTGATTCCTTCTGCCGGATTGCGCATAAAACGCTCTTTCATTAATTTTTCTAAAACACCTAGAATAATAACCATATCGATGGCTTCATAATAATAGTCTTCAGCGGTATATCCAACAACACCAGGCTGATGATAAGGATCTCCCAAGGCCGCTCTTGATACACTATCTATGCGGTTAGCCCACCTTTTTGTTTCTCCTTCTAAGGTTACATACAATTCTCCTATATATTTACGCAGGATATACCCAACCTCAGGCTCAGCAAGCATTGGCAATTCCTCAATTATGCCTTCAGTGAGCGAATCTATTTCAATCATTACTTCGGGCGCCCGATAACTTTCAGCTAAGCCAAGCCCCCTTGATTCACCTTTGCCTGAAATTCCTAAAACGAGTATGGCCTGACGCCCGTCATACCCCGCCGGGATTAAAAGCTTCGCAGCCAAACCCTTTAAGTTGTCGGTAATGGCAATTCTAAGTTTTCTATTTCTGTCCATAGATATATTGGCTTTAATTGCAAGTTCATTAAGCTG
>JBAYNQ010000212.1:0-2636 GCA_041678705.1 Candidatus Omnitrophota bacterium | reverse complement strand
AGGCAGAAAACATCTTTTCATAATTTTCGTCTAGCCCCTTCTGGTCAATATCAAAACTGTAAGCGTCTTTCATTAAGAATTCACAACTGCGCATAAGGCCAAAACGAGCCCTGGGTTCATCTCTGAATTTTGTCTGTATCTGATACAAGATAAATGGTAGCTGTTTATAAGAAGATACAAAACGTTTGGCAATATCCGTAACTGCCTCCTCATGTGTAGGCCCAAGGCAAAGCTGGCGTTGTTTGCGATCTTTAAAAGTAAACATGATTTCCGCCAGGTCTTTATCTCGTCCGGTTTTCTGCCATATTTCTAATGGCTGTAAGGCACTCATGAGAATCTCCTGGCCTCCGGAAGAATTCATATGCTTCCTTATGATGTTATTTACATTATTGAGCACTCGCCAAGCCAAAGGCAGATAAGAGTAAATGCCGGAAGAAACCATGTGGATAAAACCTGCCTTCAAGAGAAGCTGGTGGCTCCTGCATTCAGCCGTCTTAGGGTCCTGGCGTAAAGTGAATATAAAACTTTCCGAGAATA
Organism: Candidatus Omnitrophota bacterium; assembly: GCA_041678705.1. Lineage (GTDB taxonomy): Bacteria > Omnitrophota > Gorgyraeia > Duberdicusellales > 4484-171 > JAQUWY01. The sequence goes on along the minus strand of JBAYNQ010000212.1, from coordinate 2,099 downwards.
GCATCCTTTACCTCACAATCCAATATCTACAGGTCAATCCTGCTTAAAAACGCTTTCTTTTATTTTGACTCCCTTTTTCCCAAAAATAGGGTAAAAACTTGGTTTGGCCATAGCCATGAATTTACCTTTGACTATAAAATCTTCCGTGACTTCCTCTATCTTATAACGGAATATATCTTTTAAGATTATTTGATTATCTTTTAAAGCTTCGACTTCAGTAATATAAGTTATCTTACGAGTACCGTCTATAAGCTGTTCGTGCTGAACAATCAAGTCAAGTCCTGAGGCAATCTGCTCACGTATCGCCCATGTAGGCAGGTTAAGGCTTGCGTACAAAGCTGTGGTTTCCAAACGAGTAAGCGTATCAGAAGGATTTGATGCGTGGATTACCGCCAAAGACCCTCTGTGGCCGCTGTTAAGGGCCTGCAGATAATCCATAGCTTCCTCTCCTCTGATTTCCCCTAAAATTATTCTTGTCGGGCGCATACGCAAAGTATTACAAAATAAATCGCGGGGCGTAACTTCTCCTCTGCCTTCTATATTATGCGGCCTGGTAAGCAGGCTTACTACATGATCTTGACGCAGAGTAAGTTCAAGCGCATCTTCTATTGTAATAATCCTCTCGTTAGGATCTATATAAGAAGACAGAACCTCCAGAGTGGTTGTCTTACCTGAGCCGGTGGCTCCAGAAAAAAGTATATTAATTTTAGCTTTTATGCAGGCTACAAAAAACTCTGCCATTCTTTCATCAATAGTCCCCAGCCTCACCAGATCATCTACGCTTTCTATTGAACGTAAAAATTTCCTGATTGTTACCGTAGCCCCGCCTACTGATAAAGGCGGCAGGATAACATTAACCCGGGAGCCGTTCTCCAGAGCAAAATCAACGTAAGGGTAGCTTTCATCTACCCTCCGGCCAGTAGGAGATATCATTTTTTCGATGATATATTTTAAATGGTCGTTACTGTCAAATTTAATATCGGAAAAAGATTTTTTTCCGTTTTTTTCGATATATATTTTATAAGGCCCGTTTATCATAATCTCGGTGATATCCTCATCTTCCATCAGCGGCTGCAAAGGGCCTAAACCGGTATAATCCGCACAAAGAGAACGGATCAACCTTTCTTTATCAGCATTGCTCACATCCAAATACTTGCCTTGCTCAGCCATGTGCTGAAAAAACAACTCAGCTCTCTGACGAACAAAATCAGCCGTTAATTTCTGCTTATCTCCAACCCAGAGGCTTATTTCTTTTCGGACTTCATTTTTAATTTTATTTAGGTCCATTTATACCTCCTATTGCTCCACCCCTGCTAACACGCCTCGAAACACCCTGGATGCGGCTTTCTAAATATTGTTACCCAATTTTTATTTATTAATTTAAGCGCTTTATTTCTTCTAAAAGGTCTCCTATTACCCTGGATTCAGTACTGCGCTTTATAAGTTTATCTTTTTTAAAAACTACCGCTCTATTTTTTCCAAAAGCAGCTCCAATGTCAGCCTGGCGGGCCTCTCCTGGGCCATTGACCACACACCCCATAATAGCAATACGCAGGGGTTTATTCAACTTTGTTTTTTCAAGCTCTTTTTTGAAAAGTCTGACTATTTTTATAAGATTAACCTCACAGCGCGAGCAAGTAGGACAGGAAATAATCTCCGGGCTAAACCTTCTTAGGTCAAGAGATTGCAGGATGGATTTTGCCACCCTTACCTCCCAAAAAGAAGGCGCTGTTAAAGACACCCGCATAATCGAACCGATACCCTCTTCAAGCAAAATTCCCTGGCCTATGGCTGACTTAACTACTGCCTCTAGAAACGGACCGGTGGCAGTAATGCCTAAATGCAAAGGATAAGCACTCTGCACAGAAAATATCCTGTTGGCCTGAATTGTCGTATTAATGTCTGAGCCTTTGAAAGAAACCATTGTATCAAAAAACCTTTCACTCTCCAAAACTCTTATATATTTTTCAGCTTCTTTGACCATTGCCTTAGCCATAGCCAAAGGCCCGGAAAAATTCTTCCTGAAACCTCCTGAGTTTACGCCTATGCGTATTGAAACACCTTTGTCTTTAGCGGCCCGAACAACCTCTCTCACTTCT
>JBAYNQ010000211.1:0-2650 GCA_041678705.1 Candidatus Omnitrophota bacterium | reverse complement strand
CATAACGTATTGTCGCAATCTAAAACTAAACATTTTGAAAACTTGCCTTTTAACGCCTTTATTAACTTAACAATTTCAAAGGCATATTCTTTGATGAATTTATTAGTTAACAAAGACTGAGCTGCATACCATAAGCGATAGTCCCGAGATTTAAGTATACCTATTTTTTGTTCGAACCGGTTCCAATCCGCCAAATAAACTCGTTGATTTTGCAAGCACAATCTTCTAATACCAGAGTTAATTTCACAAATTTTCCCCTCGAGAGAATCAGCCTTTTTATAAGAAACAATTCCTCCCAGATTATAAAAAGGCATAAGAAAAGTATTACAAACAATAAGGGCTGATGAATAAAACTTCAAATTTTCAACCATCTGGTTGATTCGCTCCATCACCTCATCAACCGTAAAGCTATTTTTAGCGTAATTAGGTACAAAATTGTCAAACATCAAAGAAAGCACAATTATGTCGGGCTGGCATGAGTAAAGACCGGATTGTTTATTTAGTATATCTTCCATAATCGTATCATAATTACCTTGAACACAAGAAACTGCCATGTTCTCTAAATACCCCAAACCCTCAACAAACAGTCCAAGATTATCAATTGTATGATTTCTTAAAACATAAATACTTGCTCGATTGGACAGATCAAAGCAAGTTTTACGAAATTCACTCACAGCTTTTGTTAATCGATGTACAGACGCATCATTCACTGCATCTTTAAGAAATTCTAATTGGGGCATATCTATTCTCTTAGGCATAACCTTAGCTCTTTTCTACTTTTTTCAACTTTTCTTTAATCAGCAAATCAATTAATTCAAAATTTAGCATTTCGGTCGATTCTTCAGGAGTAACACTAACCTTAAACTCTTCCTCTATCGCCAGAATAAGATTCAAATGTTGCATAGAATCCCAATTGTCTACGTCGTCTGGGGATAGCTTTTCATGAATATCTTCGGAAGAAATTAAAAAAAGATTCATAAATATTTCTTTTAACTTGTCAGTAGACTCCATATTTTCCTCCTCATCATCAAATATAAATAGACAATTGAAACTCTTCCTAATTTAAACAATTGTTGACCCTCCAGAAAGAACAAGATTATGTCCATTAACATAAGAACTTGCCGGAGCGCAAAGATGCACCACATTTTCTGCAATTTCTTCTAGCTCAGCCAATCGCTTCAGCGGAGTTTGAGCCTCAAGTAATTGTTTCATTCGCTCGGGAACAGCGGCGGTAAGGTCTGTCCGTAACATATTAGGTGAAATCATATTTGCACAAATGTTATATTTGCCATATTCCACAGCAATAGACTTTGTAATAGCCTCTAAGGCCTTCTTGTTGACAACGTAAGAAGAAAACCCAGCAGGGGGAACAGAACAAGCGTATGTGGACAAAATACTTACAATTCGCCCATATTTCTGCTCGATCATCATGGGCAATAAAGCTTTTAGCACTCTTACTGGGGAACGCATACCATAATCTAGGGAGTGTTCAAAATCTTCAAGATCCTGCTCTAAGAATGCTGCCTGCTTAAGATTAGCAAAGGCATTAAAAACAACTGTATCAATTACTGCTTTATCAATAGTTTTTAAAACCCTGTTGACTCCTTCTTCGGTAGTTATATTCCCTTGTGCTAATTTAATAGTTCCATCTAAAGACTCTGCTTGCTTTTGAACCTCTAAAGCGCTGTCATGAGAACTATTATAATTCAGAAAGACATTTGCTCCGTCTTTTGCAAATCGTAAAGCTATTGCTGCTCCTAATCCACGACTAGCACCAGTTATCAAAATATTACAATTTTTTATTTCTTTACTTTGCATTTTTTTTACCTCCATAGTTATCTTAACTTTACCTTCTCCCTGAAGCGTTATTACTCCATTTTGATTCTTTGCTTCTACTTTAATAAAAACAATACCTTGAGAATCAGACTTACGTATAACTTCTCCTTGAAGGCTAAGTGTATCTCCAATTCTTACAGGAACAAGAAAATCATATTTTTGAGATAACCATAAAGAACCCGGACCAGGCAAATGCATTCCGATAAGAGTTGAGACAAATGTTCCCGTAAGCATACCGTGAGCCACAACTCCACTGAAAGGCGTACCTTTCGCAAACTCATCATCTGTGTGGAGTGGATTATAGTCACCTGTTAACTTAGCAAATTGCTTAACAAGTTCCTTGGTAATATTGATAACTATTGTATAGTTATCTCCTATTCTGATTTCTTCAATCTTTTTAATAGAGTAAGCCATAATCTTGAACTTACTTTCGTTTACGAATCACCCTTGCTGGATTACCGGCAACTACCGAATAAGAAGGAACCTTAATCGATACTACACTACCAGCTGCAATAATAGAGTGATCTCCGATTTCTGTACCGCCTAAAAAAATACAGTGGGCACCCACATAAATATCGTTTCCTAAAATAATCTTTTTCTCATCATGACCTTGCTTAATGAATAGTTCATCCAGATTGTCAAACTTATGGTTTGCTGTCCTAAAAAAACAATAAGGCCCAATCCAAGTATCCTCACCAATAATCAAACAAGGTGCTTGGCCCGGGCCAGGATTAAGTTCTACATAACGAGCTAAACTTGAGCGAGAACCTATTTGAATTAGGTTAGGGAATAAAATAATACATTTATCGTGAAT
>JBAYNQ010000210.1:0-2658 GCA_041678705.1 Candidatus Omnitrophota bacterium | reverse complement strand
TTAAGAAATTAATAGATGTTGCTATGCAGCTGGAAGGCTTATCGCGCCACGCATCAACTCATGCCGCCGGAGTAGTTATTTCGGACCGTCCGATTATTGACCGGGTGCCTTTAATAAGAGGCTCGGAGGGCGAGGCGGTTACCGGTTTTGACATGAGCTCTCTTGAGAAAACCGGAATGTTGAAAATGGATTTCCTGGGTTTAAAGACCTTAACGGTTATCGAGGAAACAGTAAAAATAATAAAGAGGACTAAAGCAGAAGATGTCGATATTGGCAAACTTCCGCTTAATGACAAAAAAACCTTTTCTCTGTTGGCCAGAGGTGATACGGTGGGGGTGTTTCAGCTTGAAAGTAGGGGGATGCGGGATATTTTAAAGAAAATAAACCCCGGTAAATTCGAAGATTTAATAGCAGTATTGGCTCTTTATCGGCCGGGGCCTTTGGGCAGCGGCATGGTAGATGACTTTATTGACAGAAAACAGGGCCGAAAAAGTATTTCTTATATTCATCAGCAGCTTGAAAGTATTTTGAAAAAGACTTACGGTATCATTCTTTATCAGGAACAGATTATGCAGATAGTTTCAAAATTGGCCGGGTTTGACATGGCCAGAGCTGATTTGTTGAGAAAGGCGATAGGGAAAAAAATACCCGAAATCATGGATGAGCAAAGGCAGTTATTTATTGACGGCTGTCAAAAGAACAATATTCCGCAAAGTGTGGCCGGCCAGATATTTGACCTTATAGATTATTTTTCTGGTTATGGGTTCAATAAGAGTCACTCTACTGCTTATGCTCTGATTTCTTATCGGACAGCTTATCTTAAGGCGCGTTATCCGATTGAGTTTATGGCCGCTCTTCTTACCAGTGAACGGAACAATACGGATAAGGTGGTTGAATATGTGAATGAATGCGAGCGAATGAAAATAAAGGTTCTACCTCCGGACATAAATACCAGTTTCACTAATTTTACGGTAACCGGAACTAATGATATCCGATTCGGGCTTATCGCTATCAAAAATGTAGGCCAAGCGGCTTTAGAAAGCATTGTCAGTATACGCCGTCAGGGTAATTTTAAAAACATTTTTGATTTTTGCGAAAGAGTCGATTCCCGGGTAGTGAATAAGAAAGTCATAGAAAGCCTTATAAAGACAGGCGCCATGGACAGCTTGGGGTTAAGGCGTTCGCAGATGACGGCTATCCTGGACAGGTTGTTAAACAGAACCGCCAAAAAGGCTGATCCCTCGCAGTTGCTATTGTTTGTCCCGCCGCGTGACGAGAGCGTCCCGGACATTGAAGAGTGGCCTTTACTTCAGATATTAAGTTTTGAGAAAACTCTTCTAGGCATTTATTTGACGGACCACCCTCTGCATATTTATTCAGGGATAGTGGATTATCTACCGCGTAGGAAAATAGCTACCTTTTATGAACATCAGCAAAGCCAGGAGACTCTTATCTGCGGTGTAGTGGAGAAATCCAGGATAATTACTACTCGGCGCAAGAATGAACGCATGGCAATACTAAAGATTGAGGATGAAACCGCTAGCATTGAAGTCTTTGTTTTTCCCCGCTTGTTTGAGGAAACTTCTCTTTATTTAAGAGAAAAGGCGGTCCTGGTACTTAAAGGCCAGGTAGAGTCTAAAGAAAAGGTCCCCAAGATATTAGCCTCCAAGATTATACCTATAGAAAAGATAACTGAAAATATAAAGGAAATAAATATATCTATTGTCGATAATAAGCTCCCTCTGGACAAGCTTAAGAAAATTTTTATCGATAACAGCGGCACTATTCCGGTGTCTTTCTCCTTTAAAGACTCAAAATTCGGGGCCCTTAAGGTAAAAACCGGTAAGAATTTCTCTATTGGAGCTAATGAACAGGCGTTAAAAGAGGTCGGTTTGGTAGTAGGGGAACAAAATTTGTCCTTGACACTATAGATTGGGGCTGATAGACTTAACTCATGAGGAAGCGTGATATAGTCCTTAAAATTAGCCAGGATACAGAGATAAAACAGGTGGTGGTTAAGGATATTGTACAGCGGACCTTTGATGCTATCCTCGAGGCTTTAAAAGAGGGAAAAAGGATTGAACTCAGGAATTTCGGAGTATTCCAGACCAAAAAACGCAAGAAACGGATCGGTAGAAACCCTAAAACCGGCGAAGTAGTCCCGGTGCCGGAAAGATTAACCGTTGTTTTTAAGCCCGGTTTGGATATGAAGAAATTTATCAAATAATTCCAGCCGCCGACAATGGATTCAAGTATCCTACCTTCCCAGGCAATTTTTCTACTGACAGCAGGAGGCAAAAAAAAGTGAAAAATATGTATTCGAGTATACGTGGCACTTCTGATTTTGATGGATCAGATGCTTTACTTTTTGATCAGGTCAACCTGAAGGCAAGGTCTGTTTTAAGGTTATTTGGGTATGAAGAGATAATTTTACCTCTCTTAGAGCAAAAAGGGTTATTTACCAAAGGCGTCGGCCAGGGGACCGATATAGTCGAGAGGCAGATGTTCAAGATTGAAGGTAAAGACATAGTATTGCGCCCGGAAGGGACAGCCCAGGTCATCAGATACTATCTGCAAAATTCACTTAATAAAAAAAGTGATTTTTATAAATTTTTTTATACCGGTGCGATGTTTAGAGGTGAGAGGCCGCAGAAAGGG
>JBAYNQ010000209.1:0-2668 GCA_041678705.1 Candidatus Omnitrophota bacterium | reverse complement strand
GGGGTAAATATGAGGGGAAGAAGTTCTTCTAAAAAAAAGGGAAGTTTTTGGCAGCTAAGCATATTCTTTTGTGCTCTGGCAGTAGGGTTATTCTTTTGTTTGGAGGGTTTCACTCAGTATGTTAATAACTCTAAATGGACCACTGATGAAAACGCTATTGGCCAAGACCGTTACAACACTTTGGGACCGCGGGGACAGGTAAGCCATCCAAACTACACAAGCCCAGAGCAGGTAAGGAATGGAGCCATAATAAATACTCATAGCCGCGAGGCAGCCCGGACTCAGGAGATAGAAGCAAAAAGGCACCATAGCGGTCAGCAGTCCGGAGTAACCGGGGTGGATGTGAAAGATGCGGTAACTGGTACGCATATCGGGGTTTTTGTGACTACTGGTGAAGGCGGCAAAAATCAATTTGCGGTTTATGACTATAAGAAAGAAACCTGGGTCGAAGATTTAAGTAAAATGAGGCTTTCAGATAAAGGCCTAACCGTTGTTGCCGGTCATGGCGGGCTTAATCAGGAAGGAGAGTTTAGCTGGGATACTAAAGAAGACGGTGATTTAGCAGAATACAAAAGCACGTTGGCTGAAATCAACAGGATTTTAGGCCATAATCGGGACGAGGGTGAATATCAGATAGCATCGTATGATCCGGCTTATGACAATCCCGAGTATCAGTCAGAGTTATTGAGAAAGCAAAATGAGGGATTCAGGGGGATGGATAAGGAGGAATATGATTCTTGGAATGGAGAGCCAGAGCGAATACTGCCACCCGGGAATGAAGATCCATATAAAGATTATCAACCGTGGCTTTAAAGAGAAATATAACAAATAGTTTTTATAACTAATTTTAAAATAGAATGTTATAATTATTATTGTCCAAATTATCTAGAAGAAGTTCACAGACCACAGCGTATGCAGGTTGAGGTTTAGGTTGAGGCTTAAAGAAGTCCACAATCGACAGTCCATAGTCCATAGACCACAAATAGGTTAAGGTTGAGGTTGAGAGAAACTTTAAAATATTTTTTTAGCAGAAATATGATAGAAATATATGGAAATACATAGAAATAAATTGTTTAGATTGGATAAACAAATAGTATATCAGGAAACCAGGATACCAGTAGGAAGAATATCAGAAAATCAGGGCACCAGAATAGAAAAGATTTTTTTCTCCTGATAATCTAATATCCTGATACTCTGCCCACTGATATACTTAAGATCAGGAAAAATCAAAATAGCGGAGAAGCTATTGAAAACGCTTACAATTTATATATAAACTACATTGACTTTTTTAACAAGGAAGTGTTATACTAAAATACAGAAGTTCTTTGTAAATATAGTGCCGCAGGGGGTGCGGTAAAAGCCACGGAAAAGATAAGCGCGGGGTAAATTTATGCGAAGTCCGTGGAGGATAATGGGACAAATTAATGGAAGATATAAAGGGAGGCGAAAGCTTCCCTATTTTTTTTGACAGGACGGCTGGTATGAACATAAGAAGCAAAAAGCCACAACTTAAAACTCTTAGAAAAATTATTGTGGTGGGTTTATGTTCGGTGCTATTGAGTTTTGTCTTTTTGAATTATGGATTCTGTCAACCTGCGCCGAAGAGTTGTCCCCGTAGCATAACAGTACCCGAGGTAGGAAATGGTCCTGGCGATGGGGATACAATAGTTAATGTGAAATCAATAGGCGGAGGAATAACGCCCGGACAAGCCAAGGCCGCTTCTAAAGCCGTTTATGGGGCAATAGCGTCTACTGCTCAAAGTGCTCAGAAACAGTTTAAGAATCAATGGGAGAATTTTCGAAAAGCCGCGGCTGCTTCCAGTGAAGTTAAAAGTCCCGGGACTGGTTCAGATACTACTGCAAGAAATGCAACGCCTGCAGCTTCAGCCGGTAGAGGTAATTTGGCCACAGGTTCTAAAACCAAAACCGGGACAGATTATGGACCGGATGCATTCGCTAAACTTAAACAGAATCCTCCTGGTGGCCAGCCCTCTGTCCCTGATTTAGCCAAGAAAACATTTACGCAAAATCACGCAACAGATAGTGAAAAGCTCAATCCTCAATCTCAAAAAAATGACTTAGCGAAGAAGAATAACCTTGAGCAATCTCGACAGAGAGCAGAAGCTTTGGCTGATAAGCAGCAGCAAAAAATAGCCGATAGTGCTGAAAAACCCTCTATGGCCAAGACGCAAAAACCTACCAAAACCAGCCAGAGGCCAGGTAATTTAGAAGATAGAATGCAGCAGTTGGCTGATAGGACAAACGCCAAAAAACCTGCATTAGGATTGGATAAATCAAAGACTCTGGATAAGCTGGAAAAATTAGCCAGAACAAACCAGAATCCGGTAAATAACTTAGAAATAAAAATCCAAAGAATGGTTGACAGGGTCAATGTTCAAAGGCCTACAAGAGCAGCTTTCCAGAACCCGGATACAAACAGGCTTCAAAGGCTGGCGCAAAGAGAAACTATTTCTCTTGCTAATACCCGCAGTTCTTTGCGGGAGTTAAGCCCTAAGAGTTTTGATTCAAAACTGCAAAGACTTGCCGGAATCAACAATTTAGAAAACAAATTAAAACCGGATTTGTCACGCTTAAGCCGGGAAAATTCCAGTATGACTCGCTTGGCGGATTTATCACAAGACATTTCACAGCTTGCCTCCGGCGGTTT
>JBAYNQ010000208.1:0-2681 GCA_041678705.1 Candidatus Omnitrophota bacterium | reverse complement strand
AGCAGTTATCCCTGGAAGTAAGCGCGCTTGCCGGCCAAAAAGGAACTTTAGCGAAGAAAGAGGAAGAGCTTAAAGCCGAAATTGAGGAAAAGTCCGGCCGGATGAAAGGTTTTGAGCAAAGGATCGCTGATCTGCAAGCTCAAGGCCGGCAGGATGATTCTCTGATTGCTACGCTTAAAACACGCAAGGAGTCTTTAGAGCTGGAGCTGGCCAAGCTTTCCCAGTATATCGCGGGATTGACTACCGAGGGGGTTCGGGCGGAAGAAAAGCTGGAAAGGCTGAAAGCTTCCTTTGAAAGCCTTGATAGCGAGCTTGCTCAAAAACAAAAAGAATTAGAAAAGTTAAAAGCAAAAATTTCCGAGTTGGCCGGTCAGAAAGTCCGTCTTGAACAGGAGGTCCTCGGATTGGGACGGGAAAAGCAGGGCGTCCAGGAGCAGCTTTCCCGGCTTTCCAGGGTAAAAAAGGATTTACAAGAAGAAGCCCAGGCGCTGGAGCGTCAGAAGATAAAAGATCCGTCTGTCAGCTTGGCTAAACCGTATGCAGTAATGATCTTTGACATCGACCGCACCATTACTGATACGGTCAGCGATATTACAGATGACATGCTGGATGAGTTATTTTTCTTCTTAGGGCAGGGTGTTCATATCGCCCTGGTAAGTATGCAAAGCAAAGAGGAAATCGAAAGACACATCATTGCCAGGGCCCTGGTCCCTAAGTATAGAGACAAAAAATCTCTGTTTAGTCATTTAATGATTTACCCTGCCGGAGGAGCGCAATGCTTTAAATTCGATGAAAACGGGAATCTGGTTAATCAGCCGGTGTATGACGTGGTAAAGGATACGATTTTTGAGACAGGCCAGGATAAGGTAAGGCAGGAAATCGAAGCTGTCTTAAAAGGCAGGGTAAAGGTAAGTTTTAGAAAAGACCGCTATGGCGTGATTAGTATAGATAAGGTCAAGGACCGTTCCCAGGCGATTGCCGGCTTGACAGAGCTTTTTGTAAAGCATGGCTGGCATCTTTTGCCGCGCATTGGGGGAGGAACTACTATTCATGTGCTGGTGGGCGGGGTAAGCAAGGCCAAGGCAGCAGAACATTTCCTGAAAGAGGTGGAGAAAAGGACTGGGCAGGAAGTTTCTCCTGAGAAGGTTTTATTTGCCGGTGACTCTTTCTATGCCGGAGGCTTGGATACGGATGTGATCAGCGCCCTTCCAGGTTCAGATATCCTATCTGTAGGCAGCAGGCCCAAAGGCGATGAACTAAAAGCCTTACAGAGGCTGGGAGTGAGATTTTCAGAAGACCTGGTAGGCGCAAGGAAGCGGCAGGCAACTTTAAAGATACTCCAGGAGATAAGAAAGGGAAATAGCATCAGAGGCTATGGAACTGCCGGTCCTGGCCAAAAGGGCTTCCCAACTACCTTATTTACCCTTATTTTAACTTTCTCAATCGGATTCTTCTCTTTATTCGGTGTGCCATCTGCCATTAGCCTAAGGTCTTTGGGAGCCGAATCGCCGAATCGGTTATCTCTCCCGGTAAAAGCAACGTTAATTGACAACGAGAAGCAAATAGTTAAGGATTTAATGGAGAAAAATAAAAGGAATAGAGCCATTCTCGAAATAGCCGCTTTTGATGAAATTTCCTTTTCTCTTGCCGCAAAGGAAATAGCGGGTGACATACGGCTTACAGAGGCATTAGCGGAGGCAATTAACCAGGAGAATTATGATGACGATGCCTCCGATCGGCTGATGGGAAGTATTCTTCGGGTAATTAAGCATGAAGAGATAAATCATCCTTTAGTAATCCAAAAACTATATTGGCTGGTTTTAGAGGCCCATTATATAAACGCATCTGTTGGGGGTCATAATGGGACATTGGCCGAATCTGCCGGCAGGTTGCTATACGTTTTAAACGGAAGAGAGGCAATTGACAAGTTAATGGAGCGTATGAAATCTGGTGATTGCCAGGAAAAAGAGCGGGACCGCGCCGCCAGATGGGGTATTATCGCGATTGCACAAGAGCAAAAAAATCAACTTAATCCGGAAGTGATCGCGGCTTTATTGGGAATTTATAAGTTTTATTCCGGAATTATCGCGGGAGACATAGAAATAGCTATTATAAAAGACAATGCGCGGCACCTTTTGCGAGACTGGTTAATTTCCGTATCCGGAGGCAAAGATATACTGCTCGATAGCAGTGATAGATTTGATCCCGAACTCGTTGCATTATGCGTTAAAGCCTTGCTTATGTTGGGAGGCGATGGACCAGATATAATCGCCGGGATATTCACCGCGGAAAATTACCGGGATATTCCCAGGAACCTTGAAGTTACAGCAGGAGCGCTTGCCGATGAGAAAGTTCAAAACGAAAAAATAATCAAGGCTTTGGCCTCTATGACACTCGAGCCTTCTGGGTTGGGGCCGGAATTTAAGATTAAAAATTTAAACCGAGCAATAATCCGTTTCTTAGTTGCATCGGAAGGGGGGCGCGAGGCTCTGGTTGAATTATTAACCGTAGAAAATTATACGGAAAAACCCGATCACACAACTTTAATTCTTAACGCTTTTACAGAAAGGAAGATTAGGGATCCGCGCTTAACGAAAAAGATCCTTTCAGCTTTCGAATATTATAGTCAAGGCGGGGCCTTAAGTTATCCTTTAATAGCGCATTTAATCAAGGCTTCTTCT
>JBAYNQ010000207.1:0-2705 GCA_041678705.1 Candidatus Omnitrophota bacterium | reverse complement strand
ATATTCGTCCAAAGTTGTAGCCCCGATACACCTTAACGCGCCCTTAGCCAGCGCCGGCTTTAACATATTGGCCGCGTCCACCGCGCCTTCGGCAGAACCCGCGCCCACCAGAGTGTGAAGTTCATCTATAAATAAAATTATCCGGCCGTCTTTAGCTTCAATTTCTTTAAGTACGCCCTTGAGGCGCTCTTCAAACTCACCTCTGAATTTTGCCCCGGCAACAAGCGCTCCCAAATCCAAAGCTATAAGCTTTTTTTCCTTCAAGCCCTCGGGAACATCGCCAAAAGATATCCTGCGCGCCAGGCCTTCGGCAATAGCGGTCTTTCCTACTCCCGGCTCACCGATTAATACGGGATTATTTTTTGTCCTGCGGCTTAGAACCTGTATCACCCTTCTTATTTCCTCATCTCTCCCGATAACCGGGTCAAGTTTTCCTTTTTTAGCCAGAGCGGTTAGGTCCCTGCCGTATTTATCCAGCGCCTGATACGAACTTTCGGCTGATTGAGAATCCGCCTTTTGTGCTCCCCGGACATCTTTTATTATCCTTATTATATCTTCAGAAAAAATACCCTGCTTTTTAAGATAGTCAAATAAAAAAGAGCCTTTTTCTCTTGATAAAGCCAGAAGAAGGTGCTCTGAACTTATAAACTCATCGCCAAAATCCTTCATATACTTTTTGGCCGAATGCAGAACGTCCCTAACTCTGGCAGAAGCATAAACATCTTTCGCCTGGCCGTAAACCTTAGGTATTGAATTTAAATACCGGGTAAGCTGGCCGCTTAAATCATCCGGATTTACCGAAAGCCTCAAGAAAACTTCCCGGCAGATACTTCTGGGGTCATCAATTAATGCGAAAAGGATATGCTCTGGTAGAAGCTCCTGATGGCTTCTCTCCTTGGCCAGAGAGGCAGCCGCGTTCAGTGCTTCTTGCGCTTTAAGAGTAAACTTATCCAAATTCATCTGGCTCCTTTTTTTCCGGCAATGTTTTCAGAAACTGTTAACTTGGCTTTACGCTATCACACTTATAACTTAAGGCTTTACTGATATTTTTAATTTTAAAAAATTTTCCCGGGTTAGCACTCTTTACTTTAGATTGCTAATCTCAGCCCAAAAAAAACCAAACTTTTATATTTTAAAAATTGTTAACTCTCTTATCTGCGCTCATCTGCGTTTTATTCCGCATATATCCGCGTTTTTTTAATCTGTGTCTCTCAACTCAAGAATAACCTTGACTCCCTTAATATTAACTCCTCGTTCCTCGACTAAATATTGAATGTACTTAAGCCGCTTAACATCTCTGCGGGAAAAAAGTTTTTTATTCTTTTCTTTCTTGCTTTCCCTGATAACCCCTTCTTTCATTATTTCATGGAGCATATAATACTGCATATGCAAAAGGCTGCAGACCACACTGACCGGAAAAACCGGCTCATCCTCAGATATCTGCAAATCAAATTGTTCTTCTATCTCTTCCCAATCCATAGCCCAACCTCATTGTTTTGCGCTTGTACTACTCTGCGCCCCAATTAAAAATATACAATATTATTCAAAAACTGTCAAGTTATTTTTTAAAAACTTTTAAATTTTTTTTTAAGATATTTCAAAGCATTTGTTTACTTAAAAACCCTTATTTTTCAAGGATTTTTACCGCTAACCCTTGCCGCTTGAGGTGTGCGAGATTCATAGATTTAACCCTTAGCCAATAGACGGCCTCCTTTTCCTTATAAGATGTCTTTATAACCTCGCAATTAGCATGGAGGTAATTCGCTTGGTCCATCCTCTCGAAAGGTATTCTGACCACCACCTCCACTATATCACTGAAAAGAGCCTGGGATATTTTTTCACGTAGAATATCTAAATTCTTGAGCTTAGCAGCAGAAATAAAAACACCTTCGGGGTATTCATTACGCAAAATCATCATATCTTCCAAAGACAAGACATCAATCTTGTTAAAAACCAGTAATGTATTTTTGGCTTCAAGTTTCAACTCCTTTAAAGTTTCTTCAACCGCCGCTTTTATCTGGCGGATATTTTTACTGCCTGAGTCAATCACGTGCAGTAACAAATCCGCGTATCTTAGCTCTTCCAGGGTGGCCTTGAAAGCATCGACTAAATCCGGAGGTAATTTGTAGATAAAGCCTACCGTATCAGTAACCAGAGTTTCAAACTTATTTCCTAAGTCGCAATTCCTGCTTACAGTATCCAGAGTCGTAAATAAAGCTGAAGACTCTTTCTGGCTGCTTGAACAAAGTGCATTAAATAAAGTGGTCTTTCCGGCATTGGTATAGCCGACTAAAGAACAAACACTTATTTTCTCGCGGCTTCTTTTCTTACGCAGAAGCTGGCGGTGATCTTTTACTTTCTGGAGTTCTTTTTTTAGCCGGGTAATTTTTTCGGATATTTTCCGCCGGTCAACTTCAAGTTTAGTTTCACCCGGGCCTCTTGTGCCAATACCTCCGCCTAAACGGGAAAGTGCGATTCCCTGGCCCCTTAAACGGGGTAATAAATATTCGCACTGGGCAAGCTCAACCTGAAGAATTCCTTCCTGGGTATGGGCATGCTGGGCAAAAATATCCAGTATAAGCTGGGTACGGTCGATAGTCTTTACGCCAAAAACTTCTTCTAAGTTTCTCTGTTGTGAAAAATTCAGGTTATCGTTAAATATAACTACATTCGCCCCCGACTCTTCGATATCAAGCCTAATCTCT
>JBAYNQ010000206.1:0-2709 GCA_041678705.1 Candidatus Omnitrophota bacterium | reverse complement strand
TATCTCAGTTTCTGTGAAATCATGGGGGGTTGAGGTGTAACAATTAAGCACTCCTATCGCCTTTCCTTTTACGGAAAGAGGGATACAAAGAAGAGAGCAAAGGCCTTCTTTCTTAGCGATATCGCCGTATTTATATTCTTTTTCTTTTTTGACATCTTTTATGGCTATGGGTTTTTTGCCCTTTACAACTTTCCCGGCAATGCCTTCTCCCACCTTCAAGGAAGGTTTTTTGTTATATTCCTCACTTATGCTCTGGGTTGCCCGAATAACCAGTTCTTTTGTTTTTTCATCCACCAGCATCAACGAACAAATGCTGGAACCCATAGCCTGGGCGGTAACCGTTACTATGAGCCGGAGTATATCTTCCAAATACAAATCAGAGGCTATGGCTCTGCTTATTTTTGAAAGCGCCCTTATATGTTCCTGATAAGCGGAATTTTCCATAAACACCTTTTTTTTGCCTAATTTTTAGGCAGATGATAACAAAAAATATATTCAAGATTCCATGCCGCAGGCTCTTCTTAAATTATTAAGACAGCATTCAAGTAGGCATAATTTCTTAAGCAATTCCGGATACACACAGTGATTGCCGATTTCCGGTTTTACATCGCCCAGAATATGTTGGGCATTTCTAACCAAAGTTTTTATTTCTGCTTTAAATCCTTCCAGGTTATTCTCCCGCATCTGGCTTTCTGTATCTTTAAGGACCTCCGCTAATAAGGATTCTTCACTCATTTTTACCTCCTGAAAATAAAAAAGCGTTCCTTGGCCCTTATTCGTTAAGGCCTTAGAACGCCATTGTCCAAATTTAGCACAAACTTTGTGCCAAATTGCCTAATTTTTAGGCAATCTCTAGTAAGATAAGTAAATAAAGTCTGGTCCTGGTAACCTCGTAGATAAAAATATTTTTATTTTTTGTTAATCAGCCTTTTTTCTTAAATAAAGGTCTATCTCACGGGCGGCTTTCCGGCCTTCGGCTAAGGCCCAAACAACTAGAGATTGGCCCCGGCGGGCATCACCGGCGGCAAAAACACCCTTACGAGAGGTCATGTATTTGGAATCAGTCTTTATATTGCCACGGGAATCAAGCTTTATGTCCAGCTCCTTCAATATTCCGTCCGGTTCAGGACCCAAGAAACCGGCAGCGATAATGACTACGTCCGCATCTATCTCAAATTCTGAAGCCTTGATTTCTTCCATGCAGATACGGCCGTTAGAATTTTTGGAAAGCGATACCTTAACACAGGATAATTTCTCCACTTTACCGCAGCCGGCAAACTCTTTAGTAAGAACCGACCAAAGCCTTTTACCGCCTTCTTTATGGCTTGAAGTCTCTTTAAGCAATAATGGGTACTTCGGCCACGGAGATTCAGGAGGGCGTGACTCCGGCGGCTGAGGCATAATCTCTATTTGAGTTACGCTCTCGGCTTTCTGACGCAGAGCAACCCCCAAACAATCGGCACCGGTATCTCCGCCGCCTACGATTGCAACTCTTTTTCCGGAAACATCTATCAGGCCATGTTCAGAAACATTATCACCATTGAGCCTGCGGTTGTTTTGGCTAAGAAAATCCATAGCAAAATGTATGCCTTTTAAGTTGCGGCCAGGAATATCCAGATCTCTGGGCCTGCGGGATCCGATCACCAGACATACTGCATCAAATTCTTTTAGCAGGCTGCCGGCCGAATGGCTTCGTCCCGTATCAACATTAGTTTTAAAAATTATCCCTTCTTCTTCCCATATTTTGATTCTTCTGTCCAAAATCCACTTCTCAAGTTTAAAGTCAGGTATGCCAAAACGCAGGATTCCTCCTATCTTTTCATCGCGCTCAAAAACAACTATCTTATATCCCAGGCGGTTAAGATACGCGGCGGTAGATAATCCTGCCGGGCCCGAACCTATGACCGCTACGCGTTTTCCGTTTCTTGAATGTGGCCTGCGCGGCTTGACTATCCCCATGCTAAAAGCTTTTTCTATAACAGCATATTCGTTCTCTCTTATAGTCACGGCTTCATCATTTATTCCCAACACGCAGGAATACTCACACAGCGCCGGACAAACCCGGGAAGTTATCTCGGGAAACTCGTTAGAGGCCTCAAGAAGCCTGTAAGCGTCTTCCCAATGGCCATCGGCGGCCAAATCGTTCCATTCCGGAATATAGTTTGCCAAAGGGCAGGCCCAATGGCAAAAAGGAGTCCCGCAATCCATGCAGCGGCCGGCCTGTAAAATAGACTCCGCTTCTCTCCGAACGGCCACCACATCTTTGTAATCTTTAAGCCTTTGGGCGGATGGACGGAAAGTTAATTTACTGCGTTTAGTAGTTAAAAAATTCTTAAGCCTTTTCATGCAGTGCTTCCTTCTGGCAACATTTATCAACCATCGGCAACTTGACTTAAAACAGCTTTCTCCGATGCTTTCTTTTCCATAATATTCTTATACTCTATGGGCAGAATTTTAATGAATCCACCCAGGGATTCCGGGTAATTATCCAGTATCTCTTTAGCTAAAGAGCTTGCGGTATATTTATAATGGTTTTTAAGCAGCCTTGATAGGTTAAGCTCATCATGTTTTGATAATTCCCCTAACTCTACCATAGACATATTGCAGCGCGAAGAGAATGCCCCTTTTTTATCATAAACATAAGCTATGCCTCCGCTCATCCCGGCAGCGAAATTTCTTCCCGTTTCACCCAATACAACCACAATCCCC
>JBAYNQ010000205.1:0-2725 GCA_041678705.1 Candidatus Omnitrophota bacterium | reverse complement strand
GGAATCCCTACCGTAACCAGGCCGCAGCCAGCTCTTAAAGCTGCTTGAGCCGCCAAGCAAACTGCACCGCTAAGCCCTCTTGAGCCCCCCACAATCAAAACATGGCCGTAATCGCCCTTATGGCTATCAGGCTTTCTCTTGAGCAACTGCGCAGGCAACTGCATAATCTTCAATGTGAGTTATAGAAAGAAAAATGTCAACGTCTATGTTATTTCTGAATTCACAATACGGAGCCCCATTGTCTTTGTTAAGAATGAATATGTCTCTTAGAGCCAGGGGGTAATCCTTAGAAACTGCTTTGATAACTGCCTCCTTAGCGGCAAAGCGTGCAGCTATACGCTGATAATACATTTTTCCTTTTACTATATGCCTCAATTCCTTTTCGTCAAAGATACGTTCAATAAAGCTGTTCCCCCATTTATTGATAGCACTTATTATTTTTTCTATTTTAACCATATCAATACCTACGCCCATAACCATATTTAACCTCTCTGTAAGTTTTAGGCCCTACTCCTGGAGCCTAATAAAGATATCATCTCTCCTACTGCTGAAGCGATACCGACAAAAACAGCCCGGGAAACTATCGAATGGCCTATGTTTAATTCTGAGATTTCTTTTACCGAAAGAACCTTCTTAACATTTTCATAATCCAATCCATGGCCGGCAGCAACAAACAAACCTGAATCCTTTGCTAATACGGCAGCTTTTTTTACTTTGCTTAATTCTTTATCTTGGGACAGGGATGTCTTTGCCAGAGAAAATTTTCCGGTATTAAATTCAACTGCCTGGACCCCCAATTTTTTTGCCGCCTTAACCTGATTCCCTAAAGGATCGATGAACAAACTAACTTTTATACCAACCCGACGCAAGCCTTCTACGACGCTTGAGATCCTCTTGTATCCCTTCACTAAATCAAGCCCGCCTTCAGTTGTAAGCTCCCTCCTTCTCTCAGGAACCAAAGTTGCCTGAACCGGCCTTAGCCTAAAAGCAAATTCCACTATACTTTTATTTATAGACATCTCTAAATTTAAAGGTATTTTGATAAGTTGCTTAATTAAAACAGCATCTCTTTCTTTTATGTGCCGCCTATCTTCACGTACGTGTACTACTATAGAATTACATCCGGAATATTCGGCCAATAAAGCTGCGACGGCCGGATCAGGATAAGAAGTGCCTCTAGCCTGCCTCAAGGTAGCAGTGTGATCAACATTAACGCCCAGCTTCATATGCTCCTGCCGCCGCTGGTAATCAATCCGCTTATATAAAGCCAGATAAAAACAGCAACAATTAAAGCTGTTAACTTAAGCCAGAAGTTATACGTGAATGCTCTTTTTATATTTATTCTGCGAAAAAAATCCATGTCCAGGCCTCTTTTTACTAAATATTATTCTCGGCTTATCTTGGTTTTACCAGCTGTCCCCTTAAAATAGTCAGCAAGTCGTTAGGGGTTAAATCCCTTGTTAGTTGACCGTTAATCGCTAAAGATACAGAACCATTTTCTTCAGAAACTGTAATCACGAGAGAGTCAGAATTTTCTGAGAGTCCTACCGCAGCCCGGTGACGCATGCCTGTTGTTTTCTCCAAGTCCTGGTTCTCACTTAAAGGGAAAAGGCAAGAAGCAGCCAAAACCTTACCCTCCCCGATAACGACACCCCCATCATGTAAAGGCGCTGAAGGATAAAAGATACTTTGCAGTAACTCTGAAGAAAGGTCAGCATTCAATGCAACTCCGCTTTCACTGTACTTTTTAAGCCCCATCTCCCTTCTTAAAGCTATAAGCGCCCCTGTCCTTTTCCTTGACAAAACCCCTACGGCAGAAACTATCTCTTTCAATATCCTTTCGGCTTCCTCACGCTCAGGTTCCATATAAAAAATATGCCTCTTCCCTAGATGTATAAGCACCTCTCGTAATTCGGGTTGGAAAATAATTACTACAAGAATTAGAAAAAACGCGAAAAAATAAGTAAGCAGCCGGGTCAGAATAGGCAATCCCAACATCTGAAAAGCAAGCAAGGCGGCTATAAGAATCATTATGCCCCTCAATAGATAAGCGGCCTTTGTGCCTTTCAGGAAAAGAAAGATGCGATAAACAACGCCCCACAATATTAGTATTTCAAGGATAGCTTTCCAATTCATCAACCTTGTCAGTTCCATATATTACCCATTACTCCACTTATTATTTTTACTGCCTGACTGGCAGCTTTTACGTCATGGACTCTTAATATATTGGCCCCATTGATAACAGCAATTGAATTTGCCGCGACAGTCCCTGCAAAACGTTCGTTGGTACCTGTTCCAGTCAGCTCTCCAATAAAGGTTTTTCTCGAAAGGCCCAGAAAGACAGGCAGGCCCAAGATTTTGAATTTTCTAAGTTCTCTGATAATTCTTGTATTATCTTCCAGCCTTTTACCGAAACCTATGCCGGGATCAATTAATATCTGCTGAGAGCCTATCCCCTTAGAATGACAAAACTTTATTCTATCTTTAAAAAAATCTAATTGCTCTTGGACAACATCTTTATAGCCCGGCTTAACCTGCATATTTTTAGGGTTTCCTTTCATGTGCATCAATACACACCCTAGTTTATATTTATGGACCAAATCGGCAGTTTTAGGAGCAAACCTTAAGGCCGTAATATCATTAATCATGTCAATGCCCTGATTAACGGCACATTCTGCAACTTTATATTTATAGGTATCTATGGATAAAATTGCTTTTTTAAATT
>JBAYNQ010000204.1:0-2751 GCA_041678705.1 Candidatus Omnitrophota bacterium | reverse complement strand
ATGGGTGAATGACTACAACAACGATTATCCGCATTCATCGCTTAATCACCAGACACCGTGTGAGTTTGAGAAAGAACAGCTGATGCTTACAAAAATTTAACTTGCTTAACGGGGTGCATTACACAAAAGACCAAAAAACTGAAAGACCAAAAAACTGAAGAACTACACGGCAGGCAGGTTTAGAGATTAGAATTTGGGATTTTTTTGACAACTGGTGCAATATTAGCATTATTTGAATTTATTAATTTTTAACCCTAGTCTATATCCGCTTCTAACGGCTCATGGCTTATTCAAGCGGAATTAGCAGAAGAAATAGAAGGAGTGATTATGCACCCTGTTTTGTTTAACCTAGGCTTTTTGACCATCTATACTTACGGGTTTTTTGTTCTTCTGGGCGTAGTGTTTGGTTACTTGGTAAGTTTACGCCTGGCAAAGTCAGAAGGTATGGACCAGGAAAAAATTTCAAATATTTTTTTCTGGATAGTTGTTGCAGGTTTTCTGGGGGCAAAAATCCTTTATATTATTGTCGAGTGGAAGTATTTTTTAGAGGCCCCTTTGTCGTTGATTCGCAGCGGGTTTGTTTTTTACGGTGGGTTAATATCCGGATTTTTAACCTTGGTTTTATTAGCCAGAAAGCATAATCTAAAATTATTTAAACTTCTTGATGTGTTTTCTGTGGGAGTTGTCCTGGGGCATGCTTTCGGCAGGGTAGGCTGTTTTTTTTACGGTTGTTGTTACGGTAAGCCTACCGCAACATTTTTAGGGCTTCTGTTTCCGGCTTCATCTCCTGCCGGAACCCTGGGGGTTAAGGTTATACCCACTCAGCTTATATCGGCGGGTTTTCTTTTTTTACTGTTCTTTATTCTGCTACGGTTTTACAGAAAAAAAAGCTACGATGGGCAAATATTCATTCGCTATGTTTTCATTTATAGCGTTTTTAGGTTTTTTATCGAATTTTTCCGGGGCGACCCCAGAGGCGGACTGGGTTTATTTTCTACTTCTCAGTTGATTTCTTTAGTAAGCGTGAGTTTTTGTTTATATCTATGGAGAAAATTACGCTACTCATCTTGAATGTTAAAAGTACGGGAGTATAATAACAATTTACTTGAAAGATAAGCTTTAATTGCCGCGGTAATAGTAATTGAGAGGCCGCGGGGAGAAGATTATGAAAATTGCGATAGCCCAAATCAATTCTGTGGTCGGGGATATAAAGGGAAATTATGAAAAAATTATCCGCTACGGGTTTAGAGCTAAAAAGAAAAAAGCCGATATAGTTATATTTCCGGAGCTAGCTCTTTCCGGATATCCGCCGGAGGATCTTCTTCTTAAAGGGCATTTTTCTGACTGCAACAAAGAATTCTTGTTAAAAATAGCTAAAACCTGTAAAGGTGTAATGCTTATAGTAGGGTTTGTGGAAAGGCAAGGAAGAACTCTGTATAATTCCTGCGCGATTATTAATAACGGAAAAATCGCCGATGTTTATCGGAAGATAAGGCTGCCTAATTATGGGGTTTTCGATGAAAAACGTTATTTTAGCTCTGGAGATGTTTTACCGGTTTATATTCTGGGGGATTATTCTTTTAGCTTAAGTATTTGCGAAGATATTTGGCAGGGAGATTTTTTTAATTCAACCCGCCGAAAGAAGATTGATTTTATTTTTAACATATCGGCTTCTCCTTTTCATCTGGGCAAAATAGCTCAAAGGGAAGCCGTCATATCTCGTCTGGCAAAAAGAACCGGTAGTTTTGTATTGTACTGTAATATGGTAGGGGGCCAGGATGAAATAGTTTTTGACGGAACCAGTGAAGTCTTTTCTCCGCAAGGCAAGCTTTTAGCTGTGGCCAAGCGCTTTCAGGAAGACTTACTTTTTTTTGATTTATCCACTAAAGAAAAGCCGGTTAAAAGAGAGCCGGTTAAACCCGCCCGGGAGGCCTTTGAAGCTTTACGTTTAGGGCTATCTGACTATGTTTCTAAGAATAATTTTAGAAAAGTAGTTGTGGGCTTAAGCGGCGGTATAGACTCAGCAGTGGTTATAAGCCTGGCAGCTCTTGCCTTGGGCAGAGAAAATGTTCACGCTCTTATTATGCCTTCGGTTTATACATCTGAAGGTACCCTTAAGGATGCTAAGAAAATCTGCAATAATCTCAAAATTGGTTTTGATGTAGTGGGCATTGATTCTGTGCTGTCTGCTTATTCTAACAATTTGAAAGGCTGTCTTAAAGAAATCAAGAGGACCAAAACTGAAGAAAATCTTCAGGCCAGGATAAGAGGCAATATTCTAATGGCCTTTTCTAATACTTATGGCCACCTGGTTTTAAATACCGGCAATAAAAGCGAGGTATCCTGCGGTTATTGCACCTTATACGGAGATATGGTAGGAGGCTTTGGGATATTAAAGGACGTGCCTAAGACTTTGGTTTATGACATCGCGGCATATATTAACAGCGTTGTTCCCGGGGCCATACCATCTTCAGTAATCAAGAGGCCGCCTTCAGCAGAACTTAAACCAAACCAGAAAGACAGTGACAGCTTGCCCGAATATGATTTACTGGATCCGGTTTTAAAGCTTTACATAGAGGATGATTATTCTTTGGCTGATATTATTAAAAAAGGATACAAAAAGAGCCTTGTAAAAAAAGTTATCTCAATGGTTGATGCCAACGAATATAAGCGGCGCCAGGGCCCCCTGGGGATAAAGATTACGTCAAGGGCTTTTGGTAAAGACAGAAGAATGCCGATTACCAACAAGTT
>JBAYNQ010000203.1:0-2762 GCA_041678705.1 Candidatus Omnitrophota bacterium | reverse complement strand
GAGGTGGATAAACAATGTATTCAAAAAAAATAGTGCTCAATATTCCTTCCCAGCTTGTGGATAAGCCCTTGATTTATCGTTTGTCAAAAGATTTCAAATTAGAATTCAATATTCTCAAAGCCTTGGTTAACCCCAAGGAAGAGGGCCTAATGGTTCTTGAACTTAAAGGCCAGAAAGCAGAATACGAGCGCGCCCTTAAGTATCTTCAAAAAGAAAAAGTTAAAGTCCAGACTTTATCAAGAGACGTTAGCCGTAATGAAGAAAAGTGTGTTCATTGCGGGGCCTGTGTTACTATTTGTCCGGCTCAGGCCTTTAGCTTTGACCGGCAATCAAGAAAGGTTCTTTTTGACCAGGATAAATGCATTGCTTGCGGCATATGCATTAAAAATTGCCCCTACGCAGCGTTAAAAATGAAGTTGTGACCACCGCCGGCGAAAAACTTCCGATAAGTTCGTTGAATTTCTCAGGGCTGCATCCTCGGAATTTATGATTTGTCAATTGTTGTCTGAAATTTAAGCAGACTTTAGATAATCTCCGTAATATAAAAGGAGGTGTGGCTATGGACATTACAGTAAGGTACATGCTGCGTCCGCCTGCACATTGTAAAGAAGGCTGCTGTAGCAAGTCCTGGGCAAGACACTAAAAGGCCCAATTATTTTCTCAACCGCCAAACCAGGGAAAAATAAAATTAATCGTGTCCAAAACTTTTTTATTTCGAATATTAATTTTTGTTTTTTTAGCCTGTTTCCCTTTCGTTTCTTTTCCCGAGACTATTTCTCTTGAAAAGATCACTGTTGAGCCGGCTTTTTTTCTCGACTCTTATCAAGATTCCGAATACCTCAATCCACAGGATTTCGTTGTTTATTCCCCCGAAGATATATTGGGATTTTCTTCTGATGCCGACCTTATCCAAAGGGCTCCCTTTGGTGTGCAGCAGGATATATCCATAAGGGCATCAAGTTTTGAAGATGTTAATATCAACATAGACGGGTTAGAGGTAAACGATCCCCAGACAGGGCATTATAGCCTTGAGATACCTTTGACCAGTGCCGACATAGAAAAAGCACAGATATCGGCTAATTCTCAAGCGGTAAATTTTCAAGTGAAAAAACCCCAAAACAAAGGTTTTTTATTAAAAGCGTCTTTTGGCCAGCACGCTCTCTGGGAAAATCTCCTTTCTTTACAATTTCCCCTAGGTAATTTTAATACCCGTTTTTCTCTGGAACATAAGATATCTTCCGGTTCCCGGCAAGATACGGATTTCCAGATATATAACATATCTTTTCACTCTTTACTTGAAGACGAATCAAAAAAAATAGAATTTTTATTCGGTTCCACTAAAAAAGATTTCGGGGCCGATAGTTTTTATTCAGCCGCATATCCCCAGGAAGCCGAGCATATAACCCAGCAGTTATTATGGCTTAAAGCCGGCCCTCGTGCCCAGAGGTATAATTGGGAGAATGTCCTGTATTACCGCCGGCATTACGATAAGTATGTATTAGACCGGCACCAGGAGTCATTCTATACTAACTATCATACTACCTATATATATGGGATAAAATCTCATCTCAATTTCTTAAACGGAAATTTTGCTGAAGCATTATTGGAAGAAGAGAAGATAACCAGCACTAATCTTGGCAACCATAACCGATTGCGGGAGGGTTTTTTCTTTGGGTTTAAAGAAAAGAGATTGAAGGGCTTCGTTTTTGATTTTACTGGGGGGCTGGACTATTATAAAGAATGGAACGCTCTTGAAAAAATTCATCTTTCAGGGGGGTATATCTTTGAAAATAATTTAAAGGCACTTCTTTCTTTTGATAGGTTTCATCGGATACCTTCCTTTACGGAGCTGTATTATTCCTCACCTGCAAATATAGGAGATCCTCAACTTAAAAGTCAGAGAACAGACAACATTGAATTAGGGCTGGAGTATTCTTTAAACTGGGTTAAAGTCAGGGCTGCGGCGTTTACGCGTTGGCAAAGAGATACAATTGATTGGGTGAAAGACTCTTCTTCTAGCCCCTGGGAGGCTCGTAATGTTGGTGATATTTCCGTTGAAGGCCTTGATTTCTCGGGAAACTTTTTCGAAATTAACAAATTCATCAAACGAGCCGGCATGAGCTACACATATTTAAATCTTAAAGAAAAGAACCCTTGTAGTTTTTCCAAGTACGTGTCCGATTACAATCGTCACAAAATAGTTACTAACCTGGGGTTTGCAGCCGGAGGTTTTACCATCGACACCGATATAAATTCCAATTTCCCCCGCCTTCGCAAAGGCTACACTACTGTAGATATAAGGATACAAAGGCAGTTAGGCAGATTCAATATTTCCCTTGAAGGATTAAACGTATTTAACAAAAGCTATGAAGAAGCCCAGGACATAGAAGCCAGTGGCCGCTGGTGTAAAATAAACTGTGCGTACTCATTTTAAAAAAGTAAGTTTATATACTTGACAGCCTAAGGGCTTGTGATATGCTTTGCTGAGACTCAGTCTCAATAATTATGGATTCAAAGAAGCTTTTATCCAAATACGGCATTAGAAGCACCGAGGCCCGTAATGAGATAGCCAAGGCGATTATTTCTTTGCGCCGAAAACATTTCTGTGCCGAAGAGATAATTGTGCGCTTGCGTAAAAAAGGCATTAAAGTGTCTCGGGCCAGCGCTTACCGCGTGGTAAAACTTTTTTCTACAAAAGGGATTCTACGGCCGGTGGATTTAAATAAATGCTGGCAGATGTATGAGGCGGCTTTTGATAAGAG
>JBAYNQ010000202.1:0-2772 GCA_041678705.1 Candidatus Omnitrophota bacterium | reverse complement strand
CAACATATTCCCATCTTTGTCATATACTGATTTTGAATAGTGGATGTTCGCTATGGCGTCATATGGAAACGGGTATATCTTTAAAATGGCAAAATAACCGACAATACCACAAACGCTAATAGACACTACGGCAATCAAGAATAGTTTCGCCAATAATCTAACTCTTTTCACAAATATTCCTTTATTCAGTTACCGTTACTTTTCCCTGCCCATTCACGCTGACAATGCTAGGGTCATACATACATGAAGCGCTAATAGGCGGCAACTCAAAATCCCCTTTTGTCACAGCTCTTACCGCATATCTGTAATAGATATTCTTTGTGTCCGGTAGATCAGTAAACAAAAGAAGTCTGTCGTCCCGGATGTCTATATGATCCGGCTCAAACGAATCGTTCTTTAACCATGCTACTTTTTCAGTAGAAGCCAGCCTCGGGTTTTCGATTTCAAAGCAAGCCGGTAATAAGTCTTCAACAATCACATTGCTGTATGTCGCGTCAGCATTTATTGATATTTCAATGATTACCACATCACCTTGCTTTATTTTGTTTAAATCCAGTTGCGATCCATCACGTGTGAATAATTTTCTGCGTACTTTTAATCCAGAGTCTTCTTCTTTCACCTTGGTTTCTAGTGGGACCCCTTCCGCGTTCCAGTAATAGTAGGCAACTCCTTCACCATCAATTGAAATCTTGATATCTTTTCCGCTTAAATCTACCCCGCTAACTTCCGCTTTATGCTCATTATCGAACTCTGCTATAGTTTCTTTTCCGGCAACAATTTTTCCCGAATAGTTTGAGGACTTCACCCCTTCAATATAGCGGGCATATTTACCTAAGGCAATCAGGGCAGCGGCATTATCCTGCGTTGTCTGCCAATTACCGTTAATCATGGCTGACTCGAGTCGCTTCACCAGAACAGGAACCATAGTGTTTTCGGGATCCAGGTCCATATACGTAGAAAGCGCGATAGAATTTTCTTTGGTATATGATCTTAAAGCACCTCCGGTTTCTCTCGGTATCTGGCTATCCGGCAATCCCTGCCCGATTATGTCGGATACAGCCTTGGCGTCACCCATTGATGCTAAACTGGCAGCAAGATAGAATCTTGATGTCGGAGAGAGCTCATCCTTTTTCTCCTGCAATCTTCTTATCCACGATTGTTTTGCCCTACCTGCTTTTGTCAGTACAAAACAGCTATACGTCTTAAGATCCCTGGATGTGTCTTCTTTTGTAAGAAGTTTTTCAAGGTAATCAAGGGCCATCTTTTTATCAAGTTGCGGCACAGCGTAGCCAGCCTTATCAGCTTCGACCAGAAATTCAGTCGCGTAGATACTGCCCCAATCGTATGGCTCCTGATAACCCGGCCACATAGCAAAACCCCCTGAATATGTTTGCATCGATAAGACCCTTTGGATGCCGTCATTAATGTAGCTATCTATCGTTTCAGGGCTGTATTTATTTGAGTCCGCTGCGGCGGCTATATCTTTTAAATACAATAATGGATACGTGCATGATGTTGACTGCTCAATACACCCATATGGGTACTCCGCAAGATACTTAAGCCCTCCGGCAAATTGAAGACCCGGCAACGACATAACTATCAGTGAATAGTGTTGCGTTCCTTTTAACCAGTTACCAGGAAGCTTAAGAAGTGTATCACCAGGGGCGCTTAAAGAGCCTGAACCGGAAATACTTGTAAAGGGAGCTATGGGGCGTATAGGTATCTCAATGTCTCGAGATGTCGTATACCCGGCCAAAGTAGCCATGACTTGAATTAGCCCTTTTTGCGGAACATCAGGCGCTTTAATCTTAAATTTAACTGCCGCTTCCTTATTATTACTTATGCGCACACGCTCTTCTGCTCCACCAATTAATTTGAATCCATCCGATGTCTTTATGGAAATAACAGCCTCGCCATCTGCTCCTGTCTTATTGTAAACAGAAACCGGAATGATAAGATCATCGTTACAAGCGAGAAATCTTGGAATAGTCGGTTCTATCATTAGCGGCTCGCTTACACTAATGCCTGATTCGCTATTACCAAAATCATTGCCAGAGGCTACTACAGCCATTACGCGCAGACTTCCCGTAAACTGAGGAATTTTAAATGTCGCGGATGCCTTGCCTGTTGCGTCAGTCTTTACACTGCCTTTCCATAACACTACTGGCACAACCCTGTTAGCGCTTATTGGATTAAGGTGTTTTTTAGGATCAAACTCAGGCTTCTTTAATTTATCAGCTGAAGGTACAGAATCTGTACCTACCTTTTTTTGCTCAAAATCTGGAAGAAGCAATGAATATATGTCGTAAGTAGATATGTTATTCGCTCTTTTGCCGTAGAAATATTCGAATGGGTTAGGCACTTTAAAGTTTGTTAACTGCAATATGCCTTCATCAACAAGCGCTATGGACAGCTCCGATTCTTTCGCGTTATCGTCACTGTCAACAACCTCTATATCTACCCTTATATCATCACCTGGCCTAGCGTCTCGCGGTGAGCCAATAGAAACATTCAATTTATGCGTTAAATTATCAGTCATAATAGGGATAATCCCATAAGCTCGATGGGCAACCCATTCTTCACTCTTCACCAGCGGCCTGATAACCGTGACAGAACAATATGCGTTAGGCGTAAACTCGCTATTGATATTCAAATCAACTTCTTGTGTCAATTCTGTCATTTCCACGGTTTGAACAGAAAGTACGCTATCTTTTGAGATTACAATTATTGCTTTCCCTTTAAATGGTGATTTGATTAATAGTTTGGCAATAT
>JBAYNQ010000201.1:0-2783 GCA_041678705.1 Candidatus Omnitrophota bacterium | reverse complement strand
TCCTGCAGAAACTTAAAAACAGCATCATGAAAATCTTCTGCCTTCCCCTGGTTAAGCAGGCCCTGAATTTCGGACAGATGCCTGCGGGCCTGACGTGACGCCCTGAGACTGCGGGCATATTTAACGTCCGTTCTAAGCCTTTCAGATTTTTTATATACTATGATAACGCCTAAAAGCAGGAAAATAGGAAGCAGTTGAAGCAGTAAAAATCCTTTGTGGCTATAGAGATGAGTGGTTTGCTTGATTTTTAACTCTCCCGGATGTTCCTTGATAAAAACTATGTCTTTGCCTAAAACTTCCCGGGCAGAAACCGAATCAGGAGAAGCGTATTCCAACACAAAAGGATTACTTGTAGAGTCTGGCGGCAAAACTTTTATAGCAATGGGTTCTTTTACTATCTCCTGGTAACTGCTTTGACCGGGATTGAAAAAACTAAACTTTATTTCAGGAATAGCAGTTATGTTTTCGGTGCGTGGGACTAGAATCTGCTCAAAAATTTTATAATTATCTTTTGTCTCCGACTGCGGCTCATAGGTTTTAAACTCTTTTAAAGAAGCGATTTGCGGTATAGTTACAGTGCTGAAGTTCCCCTCGCCTTCCACTATCATCTTTAAATTTATAGGGTCACCGACCTTGGCCTCTTTTGGTTCTGCTTCTACTCTTAAAGTAAAATTGCCTATGGCCCCCTCAAAGTCAGCAGGCTTGCCTTCAGCAGGCAAAGGAAGGATTCCTATTGTTTTTTTCTCTGTTTCTACCGCTATCGGATAAGTCTGGTGGCGGCCGAAAAAATTCTCAAATCCATCATCCTGGAAAAAATCGTCGAAAGAACCAAACATCCCTGAACGGGATTTTCTGCGTACAGACATGTTGCATTGAATTCTTGCCGGGCCAAAATTAAGCTCCCCTGCCGAAAGGGCCGCCAAGGTAGTGTTGAACTCTACTACATTATAAGGAGAGCCACGCACAACAATCCCGTATTGTTTTGGAACCTGGTATTCTCCCAGAAAAAACCCTTCGTGTTCTATTTGCGGATATTGTATATCCTGTATATCGAGCCGGTTGTCTAAATAAAGTTTGATATTTACCGGGATAAGCTGATTTACGTATACCTTGATCTTATCTACCTTCATCACCGCAAAAATCTTCTCCTGAAGGCTTTCCTGAATATTCGCGGGAATATCCTCCGGCACCGAATCCTGGCTCGAGGATTCGGTAACTTCCACTTTTAGGGAATTTGAAGTATAAGTCTTTCCTTTGATATTCACAAAAAAAGGACCGATAGTAAAAGTGCCTTTCCCTAAAGGCGTAAGAAGATAATTTTGCGTAACGGAAGACTGCATCTGCCCGTTGACTACAGAAACAACTGTTGAAGGGCCTATATAGCGGGAGCTGAAACCGTCTATACCGGAAAGGTTGTATGCCGGAGGGGCCTTTACGTTACGAAAAGTAAAACTCAGCTTGAGCTTATCGCTCATTGACACTTTGCTTTTATCAACTTTAACTTCAAGGCTTATCTCCTGGGAAACCGCCGATGGCGCCAAAAATCCAAAAATAAAAAGAAATAAAAATAAAAATCTGATATTTTTTATAACCATGTTCTACCAGTCTTTTAATACTTCCGGGTAAGCTTGTTTTGACCCGCGTTTTTCTTTAGCATTTTCTTCTTCCTGGCCGTATCTTTCGAGAAAAGACCTAGCCTCATCCTGGCTCATCTGTCCATCAGCCTGCTCGGGTTCCGGAGGCTGCTGCTGATCCTCGTCATCCTGGCCCTGATTATTGTCTTTATCTTCGTCTTCATTTTGATCTTGGTTTTGATCTTGGTTTTGATCTTGGTTTTGCTGGTCCTTATCATCCTGGCCCTGATTATTTTTATCCTGCTGCTGCTGATCGTTTTGATCCTGGGCCTGGTTTTGCTGGTCCTGCTGCTGTTGTTGCTGCTGTTGTTGCTGCTGTTGTTGTTCCAAGAGCTCAATTTTTTTTACCACCAGTTCATAGTTAAACTTGGAATCCAAATCATCCTGGTTAAGCTCTATTGCTCTTTTGTAATAGTCCCTAGCCTGCTTATAAAAAGAAAGGGCTTGCTGCTGATTTTGCGCTTCTTCTGTTTCACCCTGGCGGTAACGGCTGTTACCTATATTATAGCTAGCACTTGCCTCTATATCCTTATCCTCACAAGCTAAAGCCTGCGTAAAAGAAGCAATGGCATCCTCCCAAAGGCCCTGCTTATAATAGGCTGCACCGGCATTAAAATCAGCTATTTTGCTGGATCCTGAAACATTCTGTGCCTGCTTATATTGGCTCAAAGCATCTTTGTACATCTGCTTATTGTAAAGCTTGTTTCCTCTGTTGATGTATCCGGCGGCTGATTTAGAATGAGCCGTTTCCTGTGAAATTAATAAAACTATTATACCAACAATTGCTATGGATACAATTCTTCTCATGTCTTATTTCTTGTTTCGTTTATGAAAAGCTCGCCGATTAGAAACAGGACAGCAAAAAAGACGAATATTTGAAATTTTTCGTTATATTTTTTTGCCATCTTACCCTCGAATTCGTGCTTTTCCATCTTAGAAAGTTTTTCTTCATAAATTAAATCCAGGCCCAATTCGGCCCCGGCTCCCCGCACATAACCGCCTTCAGTGATAGAGGCGATTTCCTGCAGGGTTTTTTCATCCAAACGCGTTTTTACTACATCGCCCTGTTTATCTTTTAGTAGGACTCTCTTTCCGCAAGCATCTATAACCGGTATGAGCTCGCCATCCGGAGTCCCTATACCCACGCAG
>JBAYNQ010000200.1:0-2792 GCA_041678705.1 Candidatus Omnitrophota bacterium | reverse complement strand
TTGAGCAGGGCAAAAAATACGCGGCGAGGTTATATTATCTTATTCCTGACGCCGATCTTGATTTAAAAATGAACATAAGTTCTTTGGAGATGACCATTATAACGGTGAGGGAGTAGGACAGAAGCGGGTTGTTAAGTTAAAAAAAGGGAGGGGTGCGTTATGAAGTTGTGGTTAGGGTTATTACTTGTTTCTTGCTTGGTTGTGCCTTGCGCTTACGGAGAAGAGGAGATAACACCTGTTGCTTCGACTGCTGTAGCTCCGGAGTTAATTCCTCTTGAACCCGCAGGTACGGCAACTTGTGCGCCTACACGTTGGCCTGATTTCTATAAGTGGGATGCTGGCAACCGCTGTGGACCGATAGTAGATGAGATGTACAGCTTGAAGAGAATCGCTCCGGCTGGTACTCCTAAAGAAGGTTATTTCGGCTATTTTGATGAAGATCTAACTACACATGAGCCGGAAACCACAGAGTATCTAGACACAACAGGCTTAAGTACTACGATAAGTTTTTCGCAGAGAGATTTGTCCGATTACAGAACCTCAGCCAAGGTGATAGTCAACTGGACTATAAGGATAGTAGGGGCAATAAATCCTCAGGAACTTAAACGTAAACATGTTCCTTGGTTTTGTCCGGGTTGGACCGGGAAATCGTACCAAAAATTTCCCAGCGGTGATGTTTATACCCAGCTATTTGTTAATGGGAAAGCTGTAGGCAGTCCCGCGGTTATGACTATTCCTAGTGCCGGAGAGGCAGTTACCAGTTACAGGGCAGTCGATCCCAATATTACCGGAAGCGTTGTGCTTACTCCGGATGATTTTATTGGAGGAGAGTTTCCTGATGAGCTTGCTATCAGTGTCAGATGGTATAATGACACATCTATGTGGGCCAAGGGAGAAGACAAGAACTTGATTATTACCATTATGCCTACTCTTTGAATGTGATTTTGCTGTAATCGAGGCTACAAAGGGGTAAATTGATGCTAAGAAAAAACAGGAGGGAGGGGTTTAGCCTCCTCGAGTTGTTGGTTTCTGTAATTTTAATCGGTATTGGCGTGGGTGCAGTTTCAGGCCTTCTAACCAGCGGTGAACAGGCTCTCAAAAAGACAAAAAATGATGCTAAAGCGATGAGCGTGGCTTTTGCTGAGAAAGAGCGCCTTTTAGCCAAATCTTACGATAGCTTGGAAACAGGCACATTCACCGGTAGCACCGAGGGTAATTTTTTTAACTGGCAGGCCGATGTCAATGAATTATGGCAATGCGCAACCCAGGTGGTTACTACGCCTATTTCAGGCGTGAAATGCATACCTTTTAAAGAAATTAATGTAGCCGTAACGTACCCTGATGAGGGGAATCTTTCCACAAGCTCAGACAAGCTTAAAAAAGTATCATTACGTAACATTACCCCATACCCCTTTGTACATCTTGAAAGCGTAAGCATGGACTCAAGCTGCAGCGGCATCTCTCCTGTAGAGGGAAATTCCTGTGTTGTTCCCGGCAGTAGTTCATTAGCCAGTACTTACGTGGGAGACTTAGTGATAGCCTTTGATTATCCCGTAGCTAAAGATTTAGAAGTTTTCTACAATATTGCTACAAAAGTAATCGAGACACCCGGGAATGAATTTGAAGGCATAGAAAATATAATCACACAATGTTATTTAGACGGCGTAGCCGTAGGCCAAAAGACGGGCACGCCGATACTTTCTCAACCTTCGATAGCTAACAATATTGTAGTTGAAAATGTTTCCTCAGGCAGCCATACTTTAAGCGTTAAGTGGTATAAAGATACCGGCAAGGGCACGGTTTCTATTGTGAGGGCCAACTTGATATTGCTTGCCTTTGAACCGATTGACTAGGGAAAATATGAAAAAGAAGTCTTTTACTCTTATCGAGCTCATTGTGGCAATGGTTTTAGTGGGTTTTGTAGTCGCTTCAGTAGCGGCTGTTTCGGGATTTATTTCTAAGAAAGTAAACCTTAATTCTCAAAGATACAACACCTGGAGCCAGATTAATTACACTCTTGATGATATGCGGATTCGTTGCAGCGGAGCAATAGACATTTTTACACCGATAGATGATTCCGGAGGAAGTATAGCTATCGACCAGGACAGTGGCTTAACATTTGAATTTGAAGGTGAAATCGATATATACAAGATTACTCCCGATGATAAAGATGATAATGCCAGGTATATTTATTCAATATCCGGCCAGGATGGTATAAATCCCGGCAGTTTAGTGCTAGAAACTGTAACTTCTGGCGTCTCACAGGCCAATGTTTTAGTAGATGGCAGATTTAAGCCAAAGATGGTGCTGACTCATGGCAGTGATGCGGCAGGCGTTTTTGATGAACCCAATTTTATTACTGTAACCGTAGAGGCTACAACTCCTCTGGATGGCAAAATAATTTCTAAAACCGAAGGGCTAAGATTCTGGTTTGTTGATATAGTACGATGATTGCTATTATAGTATCTATCACAGTAATGTTTTCAATACTCCTGGCGGCTTTTGTCGGCTTTGGGCCGAACTTTAAATCTTTGGTGGAAAAAGACTTTATGCGCAAAACCTACGAAAACGCCACAAACTATGGAATAAAAAGAGGCCAGCTTATTAGCCGTGCCAACATGGGGACGTCTAATTTATCGGAAACTGTCACCATGGACTTACGTGACAGAGGCGTCGAGGATTCTTCTTCTGTTGTGCAGTGGACACAGAAAGATTATATTAGCGTGCAAGTCGATAAGGTGGGAGAAGGTATCGACGTAGACGTAAAACATCTGCCTTGATAATCAAAATAT
>JBAYNQ010000199.1:0-2822 GCA_041678705.1 Candidatus Omnitrophota bacterium | reverse complement strand
CCTTTTTCGGCCGCCTTCAACCAGTTTGATCCTTTTATCAGTTATGTGCCTGGCCGCGGCGGGGAAGGACTCTTTATGCATCACCAGGATGATTTGCTTGAAAATTTTAAGCTTTGAAAATATTTCAAGGCTATAAACAAAAAGGGGCTTATCTTTTAATTTTAGAAACGCCTTGTTCATCCCTCCAAGACGATTTCCCCTTCCGGCACAAACAATTATTGCTCCAATATTAAAAGCCATAAAACTTTTGGCTTGCGGTATTCAAATTTGCGGTATTCAGCGAAAACCAACAACCGCAAACCTAAAGCCGCCTTCTATGCCAGTTTAGTAAACACAATCCTTCCACTTGAACTTTGCAGGACAGAAGTTACCTCTATAGGAACTGTCTTCCCAATAAGGCGCTTTGCCCCTTCAACAACCACCATCGTGCCATCTTCTAAATATCCAAGAGCCTGGTTTTGCTCTTTACCTTCCTTAATAAGCTTTAAAGTAAATCTTTGCCCTGCCATAAATGTTGGCTTAAGGGCATTGGCTAGATCGTTAATGTTTAAAACTTTTACACCTTGAAGCTGAGCAATGCGGTTTAAATTATAATCTGTAGTTAATACTTTTGACTCTAAATCTTGAGCGAGCTTAACGATTTTTTCATCAACACTCTTTACGCTTTCAACATTTTGGTCATATATTTCTACATCTATGTTAGTTTCTTTCTTCAGCGAATGTAATATCTCTATACCGCGCTTTCCTTTCTGGCGCTTCATATGATCGGTGGAATCTGCCAAAGCGTGCAGCTCGTTAAGCACAAAACGCGGGACTATAAACTTAGCTTCAATAAAATTAGTCTTTACTATGTCTGAGATCCTGCCGTCAATGATGCTGCTGGTATCTACAACTATTCTTTCATCTCTCATGTCTTGGCGTTTAAATTTAACATAAGGAATAACTAGATTAAACTCATCCTTACCTTTAATACCCAAGGTCAGCCCCAGATAAACAAAAACAAATACGACAAATAATTTGATGTTATTAATAAACTCGACAGAAAGATCTTTGGGCAGGGGAAATTGATTCAGAGTTTCAGAAAATATCCATGCCAGCAAAAGCCCCAAAAGAATCCCAAAAACCGCGCTTGAAAGCCCTTTTAACGATACCCGCCGGCCAAAAACTTCCAAAACCACTATCGCCAATCCTATCGTAAGGCCAAGTAGCCCATAAATATAAGAACTCTCCCCTCCCATAGCATAGCCTATACCCGTAAAAATTATAATGAAAAGAATTCTTAAAAAAATCAAACCCATAATAACCTCCTTAATGAAAACGCAATTTATGAAGCGAGGCAAACATAAATTGCATGTTTGAATTGAACCCCGCTCTTTTGGCGGGTCATGCTATTAATGCCGCCCCTTGCCAAAAGGGCGGGGTAAGTTCGGTTACGCAACTTTTCTTCGCCTTCCGGATTAAAAAGTCGCTGCTTCACTTAAATACCTTATCAACTACCTCTTTTAAAGATAAAAACCCTTTGATATCCAAATTGTTCTTTTTATCCACCTCCTTTAAATTAACTTCGGGAATAATACACTGTTTAAAATCTGCTCTTTCAACCTCCTTAAGCCTCATATTTATATTATTGACCCTGCGCAATTCGCCTGCTAAACCAACTTCACCTATAAAAACAATGCCCGGCGGTATATCCTTATCTCTAAAACTGGAAATGATAGCCATAACTGCCCCTAAATCTGCGGCTGGATCATTTATCTTAAGCCCCCCGGCTACATTCAAAAATACATCTTCACCGGACAAGGAGAGTTTTAGCCTTTTTTCTATTATCGCTATCAACAACGAAAAACGGTTAAAATCAAAACCCAAGCTTCTCCTGCGAGCAACTCCAAAATTACTTCGGGCCGCTAGAGATTGCAGCTCAATAAGCAACGGCCTTAATCCTTCAATGACACAGGTAACACAACTTCCGGAAAATGACTTCTGACGATGAGGCAAAAAAATCTCTGCCAGTTTGGTAACTTCTTCCAGGCCACTGCATTTCATCTCAAACACCGCTATATCTCCAGTAGAGCCAAATCTATTTTTAATAGAACGCAGAATGCGGTAGTTAGAAATAGTTTCGCCTTCAAAATAAAGCACGCAATCAACAATATGCTCTAAGAGTTTGGGCCCGGCGATAGCACCTTCCTTAGTAACATGGCCTACCATAAAAATAATCACTCCCAGAGATTTAGCGATTTGAGTAAGATAATCAGCGCAACCCCTGATTTGCGAAACGCTGCCTTTGGAACCTTCACATTGAGGGGAATACACGACCTGGATGGAATCTATGACTACAAATTTAAACGCTTCCTCTTTTATATGTTTATAAACGACTTCTAAGTTGTCTTCTCCCAAAATATACAAACTGCCAAAATCACCTTTCAGGCGGCTGGCCCGCAAAGACACTTGTTCCGTTGATTCTTCAGCACTAACGTATAATGTCTTGCTATGCTTAGACAGCTTGGAAGAAATCTCCAGTAAAAGCGTGGACTTACCCACTCCCGGCTCGCCGCCGACAAGAACTACCTCTCCGCCTACGAGCCCTCCTCCGATTATGCGGTCAAACTCAACCATCCCGGTAGAAATCCGGCTCGCCTGTTTTGCGGTTATATCCTTTATCAAGACAGGAGCCGCACTTTTACGAGAGAGGCCGCGGCGCTTGCCGCTGGCAGGTTCCTGGCGGGAAAAAGTCTCCCATTCTCCGCAAAGAGGGCATTTGCCAAGCCATCCGATGGATTTATATCCACAATTGGAACAGTTAAACATAATTAAATAAAATT
>JBAYNQ010000198.1:0-2827 GCA_041678705.1 Candidatus Omnitrophota bacterium | reverse complement strand
GATTTTATTTTCATTCTCAATTATCCTAACTAAACCTGAAATCATCCGCTCTCTCTTAAATGGCAAAATAAAAACTCTGCCCCTTTTAATCAATCTTTCTTTTGGGGCAACATTCCTAAGGACCTCTTTCATTAGCCCTTCCCTATCACGGCTTACCCCGCAGATAAAATTATGCAGGGCAACAACAGGCGTGCCTCCGGGAAAATCATTTTGCTCAAGAAGGATGACCGAAGCTCCTCTTCTCGCAGCAGCCACTGCCGCAGCGGCTCCGGAAAGCCCGGCGCCAGCGACCAATACATCGCAATCCATACGCCTTAGTTTCATGCTAAAGAGCTTATCTCCGATTTTATCCTCTCTAATTCATCGTCGCTTAACAAACCTTTGGCATAAGAAAAAACCGCATTCAGATTCATCTGGTATTGATTAAAAAATACTCCCAGTCCCGGTGGCGACGGGACGCGCGGAAGATGAAATATATTTTTTACGGGGACTTGCATAAAACTATCCCTGGCGTAAGCTCCTGCTCCGACAAAAGCAAAAGAGAATGAAGCCGGGTTGCCTTTACTCATAATTTTTAAGATAAGATCAATCAAAAACAGGGGCGCTATACGCATTAAAAAGCTCGC
The DNA here is from genome assembly GCA_041678705.1 of Candidatus Omnitrophota bacterium. Classification (GTDB taxonomy): domain Bacteria; phylum Omnitrophota; class Gorgyraeia; order Duberdicusellales; family 4484-171; genus JAQUWY01. Next base: position 2,201 of record JBAYNQ010000198.1, on the reverse strand, counting down.
CTCCTTAATTGCCTGCGGCAAACCCATCTTTATCTGATTATACATCTGCTCTTTAATTGAATCTATTACCGCCTGTAAATTTATGGCTTCCGAAGCGCTAATTCTGAAAAGAAAAAAAGATAAGTGGTTGAATAATATCTCTTTTCTGGCCAGCTCATTGGATCGAGTATCAATGGAAACAGGGATAAGATACTCTAAAGAAGAATTGTTTCTTCCTTCGAATACCTTATGCAGAATAAGAATAATCTTGCTTAAAATATAGGGCATAGTCATAAGATAACCTGCCTGGCTTAAAGCATCTTGATTAATCTTAGAACTCTGCTCCCGGTCAAAAGTAATGACCTTAAACTCTGAGCCTGAGCCCGCAGATAAGGCTTCTAAAGACCTGGGTTTCTTTTGCGTTAAATTCAAGAAAAACCTGTTTACTTCACGGCCGGCGCGGAATTTGCTCACCCAGTTATTTAAATGGCTTGGTTCATAAAGCGAACCCTTAAGAGAGAGCCCGCTATCACCCCCTAAAAAATCCAGGAATGCCTCGGCTCCTCTCGCATCCATCAAACGATGGTCAAAAATTATCCCCAGAAAACTCCGCTTGCCCTGGTATATAAGATTAAACCGGATATGCTCGTTCCGGCCCGAAAAAGGCTTGTTTAACTCTTCTGAAAATACTTTTATTATATCTTTAAAATCATTCTCCGGGGTTAAATGGCAGGTACTTAAAGGGATCCTTCCCGGACGAGAGTTTTTTTCCAATAAGGGCAAAGATTAAAAGCGCGCGCGGGATGGCCAAAAAGAATCGGGTACTCAAAAGAGGCCTCCTCTAAACGCTTATTTAACAGCTCTTCGTCAGGATAACCGCCTAACTCCAGGACAACCTGAGAAGTATTGCCTATGCCGGTTTTCTTGCGCAGAGTATAATCCAAAGCATTGATAAACCAATCAATTCCGGTTAAATAGCGCTTCATCCTCTTATCTTGTTAATTCGCTCCGCCAGGGAATGCAGAGTCTTAAAATCATTCCGGGTAATTCCGGACTCCATAAGTTTTATTTTAAACTCCTTTTCAATAAAAACCAAAAGCTCAACAAAACTTAACGAATCTACGCCTAACTCATGCAAAGGCACTTGGGGTTTGACCTTAACCGCAGGCAGAGAGATAATCGCGGCGAGCTGCTTAACAAGCTTATCTTCTATATCTTTTAATTTCATCTTATCCTTTTTATTTTTTATCTTTAATTAAATTCGCGGCTAATCGAAAACCGGAAATAAACTCATCCTGATACGCTATTGGGTTAAGCGAAGAATATTCTTTTGGCTGCTTCTTCGAACTTACCAGGAAAAATACGCTCCCCTCTTTAAAGGCAAGCTCCGGAGCGGCTTCTGAAAGAACGTAATCTAACTCCTTGCCGTGTTGCTCTACGCTGCCCACAAGTATATTCTCACACCTCTTCTCGTCTAACCAGCTTTGCGCTGTAAGCAACGCCTGGTAAAAAGACCGCCGGAAATCAGTCAGAGTTAGAGCCGGGCCATAAATACCTAAATTTATAGATATATAAGCATTGGCGGCATTATGCACGGAGTGAGAAAACAATGTCGGAGAAACATTAGCATCTCCGTAATCTAAAATTTCATCTAAGAAACGGAACGTAGTCAGATGCGGGCCGAAAGCCGTAGCTAATATTAACCCGAGATTATTTTTTGCATCCTCATTTAAACCGCTGTCAACGAAAGCATCATAAGCGGCAAATACCGCCATTTTGCTAAAATCGTCGGCGCGGCGAAGGTATTTTAAAACAGACTTATCTTTACGGTTCTTATCAACAGCTAAACCAATCCCTGATATGTTCATAATCGATCCCTAAAGATAACTAAAGCGGAATTATTCCCGCCGAAAGCCAACGAAGTTGAAACCGCGTATCTGCCTTTAATCTCTGTTCTTTGCCTGACGGGGGAAATACCAATCTCTTCATCTTCTTCGTTAAAACCGATACTTCCAGGTATCCATCCTGCCCGCAAAGATAAAGCGCTAAAGACTGCCTCTAACCCGCCGGCGGCTCCCAGCGTGTGCCCGGTAAAACCCTTGGTTGATAAAAATTTTAAATCTTTGCCAAAAACCTTTTTTAAAACTTTACCCTCTACTTTATCGTTGTCTTTTGTGGCTGTACCATGAGCGTTAACAAAAGCAACTTCTTCTCTGCTTATC
>JBAYNQ010000197.1:0-2829 GCA_041678705.1 Candidatus Omnitrophota bacterium | reverse complement strand
GTAACACTAGCTTTTCGAACACCTAAGAGTTTTAAGCAACTTATCAGTATTGCTATCGGAGCCGCACCGCACATGGTTATGTTCATAGCTTTGACGTTGTCAAGCAGCTTCCTTTCGTCTAAATCAACTATTGCTTCAATTGCCGCACTGTCTTTTTTCCTGGCAACAGAATCCGGTTCGTAGTGTGTAAAATCACTGGAAGCCAGTAAAACAACGTCACGTTTGTGTTCTTTTATGGCTTCAAAGATCTGCCGAGCAGCCTCTTGATAGTCTTTTAAGTTTGCGGTACTGCAAGCTATCGGGATTAGGCTGAAGTCGCCAAGAAAGTGTTTTAGAATGGGTAGTTGGACTTCAATAGAATGCTCTTTTGTGTGAGCAAGATAGTCTTCGATAATTGGCCCTTTTTTAGTAAGAATCGCGCTGGCTAAATCTTCATTGACCGGGATGCTACCACCAGGGGTTTCCCAGGCTCCCTTTGCCCAAAGAGAGAATTGAGATCCCAGCCCGGTATGATTCGGTCCCAAGGCAAGGATAGTCTTGCAACTAGAAATCTTACTAACAACGGCTACCGCTACTTTTCCGGAACAAATATATCCGGCATGAGGAAGAATTATCCCTTTAGCGGAAATTTTTAAAGAGCGTTCGCAGCTAAGAGGCTTAATGAACTCTTCAATGCCCTGGCTAGTTTCGGGATAGAATTGACCAGCGAATACCGCTTTTCTTATCATCTTGCTTGTCATAGAATATCAATTCCAGGAATAAATGTCAATTATTTTTAAAATAAATCGAAATGCTAAACCAGAGATGAGAATACTTTTCTAATTCGGAAGGAAAAGGAAGAAAAGGAGAAGAGTTTTTTATGCTTACGTAGGCTATTTCTTTCAACATTTTATCAGGAGAGGAATTCTCATTAAAATTTATTTCTTTCAATGAGCCATCACTCAAAAGGAGAAAATTAACAACCACTTCTCCCTTCTGGCGATTGTTATAGTTTTGATACGCATTGGCTCTTATTTTTTCACGTACAGACCGGTAATAGCTCATATAGGCGGGATTTTTATTTAAGGCTTTGTCATTTATCGGCATTTCGGAAAAAATTATTTCTTTTATGTCTTTTCTGGAAATTTCTTCTTTTTGCAGAGAAGGAGAAACGTTATTGTCTATAAGCCTATTGACGATATTTTCTACATAGGGCAGCGGTAACGGTTCTTCAGGCAGGATAACTTGTTTTTTGTGTATTTTCTCTATATCATCCGGTTCCATTTTCAATTCTTTTTTACTCTCTTGATTGGAAACGGAGTCTTTTTTTTTGAACACATCGAAACGGGGAATTTTCAAAACGAGAGCCGTATGGAAAAGAACAGATATGATTAAAGCTAGAGTCCAGGAATTTTTCATATAGCCGTATATCCTGAAATATCTAAACAGCAGTATAAAACAGAATACAGTTACTTTTATTTTTAAGGCAGGATTTTCTAATCTAAGATAAAGCCTTGTCTTACCGATTAAGCCGAAAATCCATCGCAAGAACAGATCTTACCGAAAATACGAAGGCTTTATTCTATAACAGAGCTTTTAGCGTTAAGATTCTCAAAAAAATCCTTTAAAGTATAATAAGCTTTTTTAGGCAATCTTTTGTCGGCACCGTTTTCTTTCTCTTCGCTTATCGATACGATTCCAAACCATTCCTCGTTCATGTTGAGATTGTTTTTTGCCTTTATGTCGTAAAAATATGATCCATGGGACCACCCAGCTTCGGTATCGTGATTATTCCAGCCTTCGGTATAACCTTCATTGTGCTTCCACCATTCATCTATCCATTCAAAGAGACACCCTCCCAGAACATTACCTTTAAGATTGCCGCTTAAGGTAGTATTTTCGTAGATATTCTTCCATTGAGAAATCAGGAACTCTGCCTGAATGTCTTGGTCTTCCTGATTTTTGTAAGCGTCATAAGAATCGCATCCAAACTCGGACAACAATACCGGGCGGTTAAAAGCGTTACGCACGGCACCGAAAAGATTGCCAAACCTTTTTCCTCGGTAAATTATTATTGCCAAGGCATCTATATCCGGAGAAACCTTATCCGCCGTATCCAGAAAACTGGCCTCACCGTTACCAAGAGCTACAGGGTGAATTGAGTCAATAGCCTTTATCTCTTTAGCTAAACTGTTTACGAAGGAGTAATATATCTCGGCTCGTCGTATTTGTTTAGCACAAGGGTCTTTCAAGCTTTCAATTTCAGGTGAGGTCCAGAAACCAATTTTTCCGGAAAATGTATAATTGTTTTCATTACCCAATATCCACATTAGAACGCCGTCCTCATCTTTCAGAGCCTTTACTATCCCAAGAAATTTTTCTTTGGTTTTTTGACAGAAGTCGTTATCGGAATAATTAGCTCGAGGATAATCCCACAAACCCAGCCAGTCGCTTACCAAAGTGTAGATTCCGAATTTTTCATACATATCGCGTATGAAAGCCCTGGTTTCTTCAATATTTTTGCCGGTAGAGTAGATTCTAACACAGTTAATTCCTGCTTCTTTCATAAGCCGCCCATCAACAAGCCAAGGCTTATTTTTGTCAGAAAAGAAGTCGTAATCATACCCCTTCCCGATAGGTATGGGGTTGTACCCTACGCCCTTAATCAAGAAAGGTTTTCCGCGTAGATAAAGAGTGAATCCCCCCTCAGGAGTGGCTTGTATGTCTATCTTTCTTACATAGCGTGACCGACAATCTCCCAAAGCTTCTTTGCAAAGAGACAGTTCATTAGAGAGTTTTTTATTTTCACAGGAAAGTTTTTCTCGTTGGGCAGCTAAGCTCCTGGCTTTT
>JBAYNQ010000196.1:0-2868 GCA_041678705.1 Candidatus Omnitrophota bacterium | reverse complement strand
GCTAAAATCGCGGTTGTAATAAATATAAACTTTAGGGGCAATATCAGCGGATCAACTGGCCCCTTGGCTCAAAGCCATGGGGGCGATACGAGCGGGGTTTTAGAGGAAAATATCTTCTACGGGATTAAGAACATGGTTTACGGGGGATAGGCTTGAGATGGTTTTTGCTTGCTTTAGCAAAGCGTCTTGAGTACAATGTTAGCAAGTATTAGCTAAAAAGGAGGGGAAGGATGTACAAGAGATTTGCAGTTGTATTTTTCTTAGCAGCTTTAGTGATATCTTCTTCAGGATGTGTTGGAGGGCTTATTGTAGGCGCTGGCGGAGCAGCTCTCTGGCAGTCCGGAAAAGTTATTTCTGAAGAAACAGTATCTTTAGACAGGGCTGTGGCTGTGGTCGAAGCGACATTTAAGGCGCAGAAGATTAAGCTTACCGATAAGCTTGTAAAAGAGAAAACCGCCCAAATAAGAGGGGATGATAAAGACGGTAAAAAAGTTGCCGTGGACATTTTTGATAAGGGCTCAAAAGTGGTTAGCATCGAGATACGCTACGGGTTAGTGGGAAAAGAAAAACCGGCGCGCGAGCTTCTTGGCCAGATAAAAAAACGCTTGTAAACTTGTAAGTTTTCAGGAAATAATTCGAAACCCACCGTGTTAAAACAAAGCGCGGTGGGTTTTTAAATTATTTTTTATGTTTTAAGGCAATCATCATGAATAACAATGTAAGCCGATTAAAAAAGCCGTTAGCAAAAGGCGGGATACGGGAGATGATTTATATCGCTATGCCGATGGTGATATCGCATGCCTGCTATACGGTTATGACTTTTACCGACAGAATGTTTTTATCGCGCCTTGGCCCTGAGTATATGAATGCGGCGATGGCCGGAGGCCTGACCGCTTTTATGATGATGACATTCTTCTTGGGTTTGACCGGGTACGCTACGGCTCTTGTGGCCCAATATCTTGGTTCAGGGAAAAAAGATAAATGCGCCGTTACTGTCAGCCAGGCTGCGATTATAGCTTTGGTGGCTTACCCGCTGATTCTTTTCTGTCGGCCCCTGGCGCACGGGCTTTTTGAATTCATGGGGATAATTCCCGGCCAGCTGACACTTCAGAAGATTTATTTTGATATATTATTATGGGCGGTGATTGTTAGCTTATTACGAAATTGTTTAAGTGGTTTTTTTTCCGGCATTGGCAAAACAAAGATTGTAATGATTTCGGCATTTGCCGCTATGTTTGTAAATGTCGTAATTAACTATGTCCTTATTTTTGGTAAGTTGGGTTTTCCGGCTTTAGGCATAAGGGGAGCGGCCTACGGAACCATTGCCGGAGGAGTAAGCGGCCTGATAATCCTGTTGGTTTCATATCTTGGAAAAGCTAATCGCAGAGAATACAGAATTTTAGAATCCTTGCGTTTTGATAAAGCGGTTATGGCCGGGCTCTTGCGGTTTGGCTATCCGGCCGGCCTTGAGATGTTTCTTAATCTCTTAGCGTTTGATATAGTGATAATGATTTTTCATTCAGCCGGAGCCATTGCTGCCACAGCCTCAACCATTGTTTTTAACTGGGATATGGTTTCCTTTGTGCCTTTACTGGGGGTGGAGGTAGGGGTAACAAGCCTGGTCGGCCGTTATATGGGGGCAAGAGATCCTGATACTGCTCATAAAGTAACTATGTCAGGGCTTAAAATGGGAGCAGCGTATTCGGCGGTAGTCTTTATTTTGTTTTTTGGGTTTCCGCAGTTTTTGGCGGAAATCTTCCGGCCGATTAATTCTGCCGGGATATTTATCGAAGCTAAACCGGTAATAGTTTTTATGATTCGGCTGGCATCAATTTATGTTCTTGTCGAAGCAATGATAGTGGTTTTTATCGGTGCCTTAAGGGGCGCGGGTGATACTTTCTGGGCGATGCTTATCTCAGTTTCCCTGCACTGGGTTTTAGTGCCGGTGTTATTCGTGCTGCTGAAAATATATGGAATTTCTCTAGAGATAAGCTGGAGTGTAGTGGTAGGAATTTTTCTTATGTTTTCGCTTCTTGTGTACTGGCGCTATTCAATTGGTAAGTGGAGAAAAATAGCTGTGGTAAGCGCGCCGCCGATAATTCCGGCAGTTGCCGTTTATGATGATTTCCATGAGTCTTCGGACCTGTAGTTTTGCGTATTCAAACCTTTTGGTTGCAATAAACCCCATTTCATATAAAATATAATTCTAAAGTTTCTTTTAACCCCGAGATCAGTATGTTTTCTCAAAAATCTAAAATTAGTGATTTTGGATTCATCGCTGAGGGCAACTCCCTTTTTCAAATTTATCCAAGAACATATGGCATTATTCTGTTATTACTCATAATGCTGTCCGGAAGCCTGCTTATTGCCGGATTATTTATGCCGGTTTTGACATTCAAAGAGATGGCCTGGTTTAAAACTACCTTTTCGGTTCTTTCGGGGATACAGAACTTATGGCAGGAGAGACAGCCTTTTTTGGCTTTAATAATTGTCCTTTTTTCGGTTATATTTCCTGTGATTAAATTAATCGCTTTGATTTGGCTCTGGCTGGCAAAGTTGCCAAGTAAGCGAAGAATAGTTATCATTGAGCGGCTTGAACTTTTGGGAAAATGGTCGATGCTGGATGTTTTTGTAGTCGCGGTTACGGTTGTTACGGTTAAGCTGGGTTTTTTGATTAAAGCGCAGCCCCGGGCCGGAATTTATGTTTTTGCTTCTTCTATTATACTTACTATGTTTATAATGATGTGGCTGAGCAAGCTTGCGCTTAAAGCGTCCAACCAGCATGCCCAATAGTTTCTGATAGTTACAACTCTAAAAATATAGGCGATATTTATAGATGCAAAACGGAGGCGGTTGTGATTAAACAGT
>JBAYNQ010000195.1:0-2901 GCA_041678705.1 Candidatus Omnitrophota bacterium | reverse complement strand
CCTTAACCTTAACCTATATAGTCTATCGTTTATGGACTATGGACTTTCTCGAGTCTCAACCCGTATCTTCTATAGACAATGGACTATCGACTGTGGACTTTATTGAGCCTCAACCTGTATATTCTGTGGACCGTGGGCTATGCGTAGGTTAGTGTCGGTTTAATTGGGGGACAATCAGGGACCTGTTTGTTCGGTTATTTGCGGTATTTTCTTCCCAGGCAAGTAGCTTATAATTGGCTTGGGCCTGGAATGTGTATGTGCCGGAAGACTTAATCTTGTATTTATATTTTATTTTGTAAGTTTGGCCGGGTTTCAATTTGGGTATGGGCCATGCCTTCAGAGTGCCGTTTGGAAAAACTATCATAGCTCTTGAACGGTCAGCGCTTAAATCGCCGGAGTTTTTTATTGTAGCTATTAAGGTAATCCTCATACCTTTTCTTATTTGATCAGGGACAACGAATTCAAGGGAAGAAACCTCAAAATCCGTAAGCTTTGGCTCAACGGGCGTTGGTATGGATAATAATTTTGCATCTATTGCCTGTATGAAAGCCTTATCGAAAGCCAGTTGGTGATTAATCACATCAAGCATAAGGAGTATAACGTATTTTGCCCAGCTGTCATTGGCCAGGCTCATCTTGTTGGTAAGTTCATCTAGTAATTGCAGGTGAGTGTCATTCAGCCGGCGGTTGATTTGATAGGCCTGTATTTTGGCTTTTTCAATATTGTGGTTTTCACAAAGTATAGATAGCCGGTTATAGGCATCACACAGATATCCCAAGGTGCCCAGAAAATTTTCGCCGTATTTACTTTCATAGGCATCCAAGCAAATGTTATAGTATCGGTAAGGGCCTTCAGCCGGCATCTGGCTTTTTAAACTATCAGGCAGATAACTTTGAATATGTTTACATTTTTCATAATCGTCCAGTAGCATTTGCAGCTGACCATCAAGGGAGTTGCTGCCGGTTAAGAAATAGTCTATAAATGCTTTTACTTCTCCAATAGGCTTTTTTTTGCCTTCAAGGCAAGATAGTTCCTTTTTTGTCGTTTTTGAAAGTTGTTTAATTATTTTTCCGTATTGTTTTTCTCCCTGAGGATTTATTGAAGCAGCTATTTCCAAAGTTGTTTGGTTGATTTCGGCCAGGTCGTCAAGGGCCTCAGAGGCCCCATTAAGAAACAACTTGTTCTCCGGGCTAATTTGTTCTTCCAGGAACCTTGTCCTTTCTTTTTCAAGTTTTTTTGGTAATCCAGGCTGCGGCAATCCTGACGATGGCGCAAGCAGCGTTATGAAGCAGATAAGAATTAATCTTAACGTTTTTTTAAGCATTTTTATTTTTATTTCTGAAAATATTATACCAGATTCACTTCCTGTGTATAGAGTTTTTTCAAAAACGAATACGGCCGCCAAACTGTGATTATCTATCTGAGTTGATATGCAATATGAGCTTACGTTTTCGTTGACACTAAAAGATTTTTATGCTATGGTAATCCAAGTTTATGAGGGGAAAAAAAGTAATAGGCATAATAGGTTTTGGCAATATGGGCAGGGCAATAGCCCACAATCTCAAAGAACATTATTCTTTAGTTATTTTTGATAAAAAAAAATCCAACTTTAGGTATTGTAATAAGAGAAACAAAGCTAAAAATCTAAAGGACCTGTTTACCAGAGCAGAAACCATAATATTAGCTGTCAAGCCGCAGGACTTCGGGCCCTTATTGAAGAAAGCAAGGACCTCAAAGGAAAAATTATTTATTTCAATAGCTGCGGGGATAACTACTTCTTATATAGAAAAACGTCTTTCTGGGGCCAGAGTGGTGCGAGCCATGCCCAATATGCCGGCAAGAGTAGCGAAGGGAATGACTTGTCTTTGTAAAGGAAAGTATGCTTGTGCCGGCGATATGCGTGTAGCCCGGAATATATTTATTCATCTTGGCCGGGTTCAAGTACTTAAAGAAAACATGATGAATGCGGTAACGGCGGTTTCCGGCAGCGGGCCGGGTTACTTCTATGACTATCTTGATTCTCTGTCAATAACTCCTGGAAATATTTCCAGGAGTTTAGTCAATAATTTCAGGAATGCTTTCAGAAAAGCAGCACAAGCCGCAGGCTTTAAAAAAGCCCAGGCGTGCCTCTTGGTGAATACTACCATCAGAGGCTCTATGGCCGCCGCGCAAGCTTTTGATCTCACTTGGGCTCAGTTGCGGCAGCAGGTTGCATCCAAAGGAGGCACTACTGAAGCGGCTTTAGAGGTTTTGCATAGAAAAGGTTCTCTTGTCGAAGCTGTAATGGCCGCGAAAAAGCGAGCCGGACAATTAGAAAAAAAGAGGTAGTTCAAATGGCAAGGATAGGCGTTATCGGCGGAAGCGGGTTGTATGACTTAGAAGGTATAAACAAGATCGAAGAAATTTCTTTGGAAACTCCTTTTGGCAAGGCCTCAGACGTTTTTACTTTATGCAGCCTAAACAATAAAGAATTAGTATTTTTACCCCGGCATGGCAGGAGCCACGATATAAGCCCTAGTCAGATTAATTATCGGGCAAACATCTATGGAATGAAAAAACTGGGAGTTGATAAGATAATTTCTATTTCGGCCTGCGGTTCGCTTAAGAAAAATTTAAAACCTTTGGATTTTGTTATTCCTGACCAGTTTGTTGACAGGACCAATCAGGCTAGAAAATATACTTTTTTTGATGAGGGATTAGTCGTTCACATCAGCTTCGCTTATCCGGTTTGCGGCCATTTATCAGAAACTCTTTTTAAAGCTTGCCGGCAGGCTAAAGTTAAAGCGCACAATGGCGGAGTGTATCTTAATATGGAAGGGCCGCAGTTTTCTACCCTGGCTGAATCGAAACTCTATCGTAGTTGGGGAATGGATATAATCGGAATGACCAATATGGCTGAGG
>JBAYNQ010000194.1:0-2940 GCA_041678705.1 Candidatus Omnitrophota bacterium | reverse complement strand
AGAGCCAGAATCGTCCCCAGTGACAGAGACGCAGAAAATTAATAATGCTTGGCGGGAGTTTTTCTCAAATGGCTGTTTAGAAAATAATACACGTAGTGCGCTTTCAGGTTTAGGCTATATCGCTCATATCGGAGATTATAAAAGTTTGATTATGTTTGTAAAGAAAACGTACAATGATTTATTCGGAACCGCAAATGCACCAAATAGCATTGAAAGGTTTGACGATGCCTTATTCCATGCTTTAGGAAATTTGCGGGAACACGGAGACAACAATGGACTTTTATTAATTCGGCCAAGCATAAGTTCGGATGGTAAAAAAGTAAATATGCTAAGATTTATTCTTATGGACAAGGGGAAAGGGTTCGCTCATAAAAGTGGACATGCTATATCTATAGATGACGCAATTAAGGGGTATGACTATGTTGGGCATGGTTCAAACCACATAGGAATGCATGAAATAAACGAGCTTGCTGATGATTTGAAGGTAGTTGAATTTCATGAAGCTGCGGCCGGGTTGGCAAAGGGTTCGTGGTATGAGACAAGCAAAACATCCGATGCAGTAAAACATGGAAAGCTTGATAATGGTTCAATTGTACAACATGGAACCCAGATTGCCGTTACAAATAAAGTTGAAACCAATCTAAAGAAATCTCCTATCGAAAAATATAGCGAATCAGTTCGTAGGAAATAGGGCTGACCTTTTGAAGTTCTTTAATCCGCCAAGCCTCGACAACGGCGGAAATCTTTCAAAGCCGGAACCCTAAACAAGTATTGTATCCCCGGAATTTTTAAGTGAAGATCCAAAAGAGGCGTCACGAAATTCCCCCGAAGAAAATAACACACGATATACAAAATACGAAATGCGACATGCGAAACTGTAGGCACTATTATTACCTCAATTCTTTCTTTATTTGCTACATCTAATCAGGTATAATTTATTAGATATGAAATATGCCTGGCAAGGAAAATTTTACATTTCAAGATTAGCCACCCTATTGTTGTTTGCCGGTTTTCTTACCGCTTGCAGTAGCCCGCAAGAGTCTGAAAAAGTTTTGTTAAATGAAAATTTCCAGCCCGCCTACGGAGGAATGCTAGTTGACGGCACAACAGCGGAACCGAGCAATTTAATTCCCATGCTTGCCTCTGACAGTGCTTCTCACGGGGTTTCCGGCCTTATCTTTAATGGTTTAGTTAAATATGACACAGACTTAACTTTAATGGGAGATTTGGCTGAAAGCTGGCAGATAAGTGATGATAATTTAACTATAACATTTCATCTTAAAAAGGGTGTGAAGTGGCAGGATGGGGTTGAGTTTACGGCCAGAGATGTTATGTTTGGCTATAAAACTATTATAAATGAAGAAACGCCTTCCGCCTATAAAGAGGATTATCTCCAGGTGAAGAAAGCCGAAGTCCTGGATAAATATACTTTCAGAGTTACTTATGCAAAACCTTTTGCTCCGGCTCTAAGCAGTTGGGGAAGCCTTGTAGTTTTGCCTAAGCATATTTTAGAAGGAAAGGACATAACCAAAACTTCTTTTTCCCGCAGGCCTACAGGGACCGGGCCGTTTAAACTCAAAGAATGGGTCACCGGACAAAAAATAACCCTTGAGGCAAACCCGGATTATTTTGAGGGACGCCCCTACCTTGATAAATATATATACCGAATAATCCCTGACTCAGCAACGATGTTTATGGAACTTAAAGCCGGTAGCATTGACTTGATGGGCCTGGCGCCGGTTCAATATAAGCGGCAGACCAATAGCAGGTATTTTAATAATAATTTTCGTAAATTCAGGTATCCTGCCTTTGCTTATACTTATATGGGGTTTAATTTACGCCACCCCTGGTTTAAGGATAAAAGAATAAGGCAAGCAATAGCCTATGCTATTGACAAAGAAGAGGTTATAAAAGGTGTGCTTTTCGGTTTAGGGGTAGTATCTACCGGCCCTTATGTTCCGGGGACCTGGCCGTACAACCCTGAGGTTAAAAAATACGAGTATAATCCCGGAAAAGCGAAGGCGTTGCTTAAAAGTGTAGGATGGCGGGATGATGATGGTGACGGGATTCTGGAAAAACAAGGGAAGAAATTTGAGTTTACAATTCTTACCAACATGGGCAACTCTTCGCGTTTAAAAACTGCTACTTTGATACAGCATAGGCTCAAAGCTGTAGGCATAAGTGTTAAAATAAGAGTTCTTGAGTGGTCAACTTTTATAAATGAGTTTATTGATAAACGAAAGTTTGAGGCGGTAATTTTAGGCTGGAGCATTGGGCTTGACCCCGACCAGTATGATATTTGGCACTCGAAAAAAACCGGAGAGAAAGAACTTAACTTTGTAGGTTTTAAAAATAAAGAAGTAGACAAGCTCCTTGAAGCTGGCCGGAGAACTTTTAATATAGAAGAGAGGAAAAAATATTATTACCGGCTCCAGGAAATTTTAGCCGAAGAGCTTCCTTATGTTTTTTTATATGTGGGAGATTCTTTGCCGATAGTTAGTGCCAGATTTAAAGGTATAAAGCCTGAGCCTATAGGTATTTCTTATAACATCGAAAAGTGGTTTGTGCCCAAGCAATTGAGGAAGTATACGATAAGTAGAGAGTAGAGGGTAGAGAGTAGAGAGATGGAGGAAAGAAGAATAAAAAGCGTTGAAGATTTTGAAGTTTATCAAAAAGCTGTAAAATTATTTGAAAATTTCATAGAAAAGGATTTACCTGTTTTACAAAAGACTTTTACTGGAAGAACATTAGCGGCTAATCAATTAAGGTGTCTTGATTCTATATGTGCTAATATGGAAGAAGGCTATGAGCGTAAGGCTGGGAAAGAGATAAAGAATTTCTTTAGAATTGCGAAAGGTTCTGCTGGAGAGGCTAGAGGGCGATATAAAAGATTAAGGAAGTTTCTACCGGAAAATGCAATAGAAAAACGCTTGTTTGTTT
>JBAYNQ010000193.1:0-2974 GCA_041678705.1 Candidatus Omnitrophota bacterium | reverse complement strand
GTATCAATGCTGTTGGGGTCATCCATAAAAAAGAATTCGGCTCCGAAATTAAGCGCAAAAAGTGCCGGGAATACCACATGCCAGGCCGCCCCGCAAAAACCATCTATGCATTTTAGGCCCTTAACCGGCCATTTATCACCTACTTTATATCCATAGGCACATTTTCCTTTTGCTTTCACAACCTTTATCTCCATATCTTTGGGGTTAGGCCCTTTATGATTTAGGTCTTTAGGGATAAATTGAACCTTATCGGAGCCTTTCTCCAAAATTTCAGCTTTAAATTCAAGTTTTCCACCGTCGGGACAAGTGACTTTTAAAGACCTCTGGTTATCCATAAAAGGAAATTTTGCCCCAAAGCTTAAGGCATAAATCACCGGAAATAAAGCATGGGCTAACCCGAGACAAAAATATTTAGGCGGATGGGTAAAATCCTGCAGAATCAACTCATCCCCTGGTTTATAGCCATGATAACATTCTCCATCCACACCTATAACTGTAAGCTTAAGTTTTGGAAAAGGCGTTTTTATCATTTGTTCCTCCGGCACGATTAGTTTAAGAATTCTTTTGTCTCTCCTAATAACCTGCTAACTTCAAAAAAACTCTTGCTTTCTTCAACCCTATGCACCATCTCTACCAACTTCTCATTCAGCAAAGCTTTGCTGCCGCAAGTTCCGGCGGCCTTAACGAACTCTCCGTTAATATAATCTATCTCGGATAGCCGGCCCTTCTTTATGCTTTGGAGTATCGAACCATACAAGGGCTCTTTACTTAAATTCGTCATTATTCCTGAAAATATTTTGGCGGCCTCCTGAGAAGGCAGGCTCGTAAGTTTATTTATGCGCTCAACATCAAAGTCCGGCAGAGAAGCCAGTTTTATTCCGGCAGCTTTAGCAATTTCGATGCCTTCTTTCCATATCGCTATGCTTATCCTGCAAATATCTAAATTAGAAAAACATTCCTGCATGCTTTTGCCTAAAATCGCCGGAATGCAGTTGTTGGCATTAACAAATATTTTCAGCCACTTCATACCCTTAATATTATCTGCCACTGAAAGCTCAAAAGAGCTCTCCAAAGCAGAAATAATTTCCCGGTTTAAAGCCGGAATTTTTTCTAAAATCAACGGCCCTTCAAAATTATGCACTACTTCGCTCGTATCCAATTTAGTCGCTCCAAACATAACTATCGCCGAAATGATGTTTTCTGCTTTTGTGTACCGTTTAAGTATTTCTTTAGCCCTTAGGCCGTTTTGAATAGCCAGAAAAGGAACATCTCCAAGCGCTGCTCCCTGCTCTTTCACGGCAGATTCAATATCCTGGGTTTTAACTGCCAGAATGATTAGGTCCTGTTTCTCTGCAAGGCTCTGACAAGCTTTCAGCTTTACATTAAATTCGCCCCTGGCGCCTTTTATATCTAATCCCTTTTTGTTTATATCCTCAGCGGTATCTTTGCGCGCGATAAGAGTAATTTCCTGGCTGTTGCGGGATAAATACCCGGCCATTATGCTGCCGATTGCTCCGGCGCCGATTATCGCTATCTTCATTTCGTCGCTTCGCTCCTCTATGCGCAGATGATCACAGATAAAGGGCTAACGCTTATGATTATCTGCGTCTTATTCATTGACATATTTAGAATAATCTATACTTTGCTGGCTCATAAGCCGCTTCATCATATCTTTAAACGCCGGGGGTACTTCCTGGAAAAAGGCTTTTACCAAATCTTGCTCCCCGACCTCTGAAGCATTTCTTTCTTTCGCAAGGCTCTCAGCGGTCTCTTTGACCAGTTTTTCAGCAATGCTGCGATGAAACTGGGGGAGGTTATTTATTACTTTATCGAAAACTTCTTTTGCTTTTTCGTTCCATTTAATATCCATAACTTGTTCCTCTTTGTTCTCAGATCTAAACCCTAAACACTAAATTCTAAATCCTAAACAAACCTAAAACTCTAAATTTACTATAAATTCTCGATAACTTTAAAAGCTAAATCAGCCATTTTCATTTCTGCCTGGAAAAACCTGAAATCAGCAAAACCCAGGGCGCCGGTAATGAGATTATCCGAAACCGCAAGTATCGCGGCAGTTTTTTTCTTGTAAAGATTAGCCACTGTCACAAAAGGCGAGGTAACCATATCTACAGCAATTGCCCCTTTCCCAATATAAGAATTCACTATCTCTTTTGTTTCGCGAAAAAGCGCATCTGTTGTCCATACCCCGCCCTCATGAACAGCTCCTTGAGTTTTAAAAACTTCTCTCAAAGCCGCGGTTAGGCCATCATCAACTTTGGCAACAAAACTATCGTCAACATAATACTTGCTAGCTCCATCGCCTCCAACCACTGAAGTAGTCAGAATGTAATCCCCGACGCCTATATCTTTACGCAGGGCACCACAGGAGCCCAGGCGAATAAGATTATTGATGCCTCCGGCACAAAGCAGCTCAGTAACAAATGCTGAATCCGGAGCATAAAAACCCCCGTTGCCCACAGTAACCTTTCTACCTTTATATGACCCGGTCCAGAATGTATAACCAAGAAAGGTAAAATTTTTAACACTGTTTTCTAAACGCTCCAAGCACAGTTTCGCCCGGTGCTGCTGGCCGCTTACTAGAACCACATCGCCAAAATCTCCTGCCTTAAACTGCAAAGTCTGCAGCAAGTCTTCTGCTTTCATATGAACTTCTCTTTGCATCATTGCATAGCTCCTTTTGTGAATTGTGCACCAGAACACCAGTTACCAGTGCACCAGATATATTATTCTTCTTTAGTGTGCTGGTGCCTTAGTGCACTAGCGCTCCTTTTCAGCGTTTGTTTATCAACCTTTCCCGTTCTATTTCTAGGTAATTCTTTTATAAATTCAAAATAATGAGGTATTTTAAAATGCGCAAGATGCTCTTTCAAGAATTCTTTCAGCTCTTGTTCATCTATAACTTGCGATTCTTTCACAACGATAAAAGCCTTGGGCACTTCTCCCCTCAGGCGGT
>JBAYNQ010000192.1:0-2981 GCA_041678705.1 Candidatus Omnitrophota bacterium | reverse complement strand
CCAGGCTGCTTCAGGAAAAATCACCAGAGAATCCTTTTCTGTGCTTGAGGCCAGATTGCGCATTTTTTTAAATACTAACCTAAGGCTTGATTCCTTCCACTTCAGCTCCTGGAGAATATTGGGCTGTATAACAGAAACTTTTAGGTTAGCATCGTCAGAATTCAAATTTTCTCTAGCTGTTAAATAGCCTTGAGCCTTTTTCAGATATAAAAAAGAATAGGTAGAACAACTTAAGAAAATTATAACGATAGATAATAAGCTCCAAATAATTTTTCTTTGAAAATGCTTATTTTTATGCTTAAGACAATAAACTATTTCGAGAAAAAGACAATTAACCATCACAATTAAAAAAGAGATAAACTTTACTCCGAAAATATCGGCGATTTGAATAAGGTAGATATTTTTGTACTGAGAATAACCCAAATTAGCCCAGCCAAAACCGCACCAAATGACTTCTTTTAAAAATTCCAGCACAACCCATAGGCACGGTATTGTAAGGATAAAAAACCGATTGCTTAAATGGCGGCTCAGCAAAGAAAATAGTATGTAATAAAGCGACAGATACGCAATCAAGACTATCAGGCCAAGAATAGTTACTCTGGATATCCAAAAAATAGAGACTCCGTAATAGCCAATAGCAAAAATCAAACCACAGATTAATCCTTTTTGCCAGCTGGATTTTTTCACTACCCAAATTAAAAAAGTTAAGGAAAACCAGACCAGAAAAGACAGGCTGTTAAAGTTAAAAGAAAACCCTGTGAGCAGACCACTTAAAGCAGAAACTAAAAAAACAGTCATGATTGATTAAATTTTATATTCTCTGTGAAAGACAGAACCCCTTTCCGAAAACTCTCACTTTAAAATTTCCGGGTTTACTTGCCGCAGCACTTTTTATACTTTTTACCGCTGCCGCACGGACAAGGCTGATTCCTGCCAACTTTGGCTGATGAAGTTTTTGAATTTGAAACCGGAGATTGCTTGTCAGCCTCAGGCTTTGAAGCGCTCAAAGGAGTATATTGTGAGTGCACAAAATTTTTGGGAGATTCAACGAAAACTCCCGCATCTTTTTCGGCAGCTTTTGTCTTTGTTTTAAAAATCAAATCCACAATGCCCTCTTTAACAGCTCCTATCATCTCTTGAAAAGCATAATAAGATTCTTTCTGATATTCAACCAGAGGGTCAACATGGGCATGGGCTCTCAAATGAATTCCTTCCCGCAAATGGTCCATAACCAGAAGCTGCTCTTTCCAGCGAGAATCTACAACCCACAGGCTGGTCATTTTTTCCATATAACGCATATTTTCCTGCCCGAATTCTGCCTCTTTTTCTTTGTAAGCTTCTTTTACTCTGCTCTTTATGTGTGCTATTGCCCCTTCCTGGCTCACCTCTTCAAAGTCAGCTCCGGAAAGCTCCAAATTGAACTTTAGCTTAAGCCAATGCAGCAACCCAAACATATCCCTTTCATCCTGGAAATAAAGCGGGACATTACTATCAATTACTTCTTCGGTCATCGACACTATCTCTTCGCGGATATTATTGCTATCCAGTATCTCTCTCCTCTGCCTGTAAATTACCTCTCTTTGTTTATTCATTATATTATCATACTGCAATAGCTGCTTCCTTATTTCAAAGTTATGCCCTTCAACTCTCTTTTGAGCAACGGCCAAAGAATGGTTGATAAGCGCGTGTTCTATGGGTTGGTCTTCGGAAAACCCGAATTTGTCCATAAGCCCGTAAATTCTTTCTGAACCGAACATCCTCATCAAATCATCTTCAAGCGAAACATAAAACCGCGATGAACCCGGATCCCCCTGGCGTCCGGAACGGCCCCTAAGCTGGTTATCGATTCGTCGAGCCTCATGCCGCTGAGTCCCTATGATATGAAGCCCGCCCAGGCTTACAACCTCATCATGCTCCTGCTGAAATTTCTGTTTATGTTTATCCAGCAGCTCTCTATAATGCTGTCTATAAGCTGGATCTGTGCAGTCTACATTGTTTCTCTTTAAAACTTCCTTTATAAAATAATCAATATTACCACCTAAGATAATATCTGTTCCCCGGCCGGCCATATTAGTAGCAATAGTTACCTGCGATAACCTGCCGGCTTGCGCTATAATATGCGCCTCTCTTTCGTGGTATTTAGCGTTTAAAACATTATGAGAGATTCCTTTTTTACCAAGAAGAAAAGATAAACCTTCTGAATCTTCAATAGAAGTCGTCCCGACTAAAACAGGTTGTTTTCTTTTGTAAAATTCTTCTATTTCGCTCACAACTGCCGCGAATTTTCCTTTTTTGCTTTTGTAAATACGGTCAGGATAGTTCTTACGCGTTAATGGCCTATTAGTAGGCGCGACAACTACATCCAAACCGTAAATATGATTGAATTCATTTGCCTCAGTATAAGCGGTACCGGTCATCCCGGCCAGCTTCTTATACATCTTGAAATAGTTCTGCAAAGTTATTGTGGCCAGAGTTTGGCTCTCTTCCTGTATCTTTAGGCTTTCTTTAGCCTCTACTGCCTGATGAAGCCCGTCTGACCAACGCCGGCCGGGCATAAGTCTGCCGGTAAACTCATCAACAATAAGAACTTTATCATCTCTAACTATATACTCCTTATCTTTTCCAAAAAGGTAATGCGCCCTTAAACCCTGAGTAAGATAATGAAGCCAGGGATTAGAAAACTTATCCGGAGACTCATCAGAAAGGCTTTTAACGCTAAGAAGTTTTTCACTTTTTCTTTCTCCCCGGGGAGTAAAATAAGCGTTATGGGTTTTCTCTTCTATGATCGCGTCGTAACTTTCTTCTAACTCTGATGGGGATACTTTTGCCTGACTGCCGTCAATGCTTTTAACAGTAACCGTGCCATCTTTATTATCAAAACTCTGTATAATAACTTTTGCCTTGACCTGCCTTATCACTCTGTCGGCTAAATAATATTTTTCTATGTAGCTTTCGGCCGGACCCGAAATAATCAGAGGAGT
>JBAYNQ010000191.1:0-2983 GCA_041678705.1 Candidatus Omnitrophota bacterium | reverse complement strand
GATTTTGTTTTCTACTCCATCCAGCTGGATGCTTACAGCTAAAGTGATAAAAACCATCGGGCTATTTGATGAGCAGATGCGTAATTGGGAGGACGGGGATTATCTGGTCCGGCTGGCAAGCGTATATCCGGTATACTTTATAAACGAGAATTTAGTTATCTGGCATACTCCCCAGGAACACGCTAATGTGATTAGCCTTGAGCTGCTTCTGGGAAAAGAAAGATTCCTTAAGAATAACTTTGAGTTGATTAAAAAAGATAAGGATTATCTTTTCAAGTTTTACAGGGCTTTGGGTAAAGACGCCCTTTGTGTTGATAACGACCTGGCAAGGAAGTATCTTTTTAAGGCTTTTTTAATTAAGCCCGGCGATTTTTCCACAATCAGTAAGTTAATTAAATCAATCTATAAACAAAAAACCCCGAGTTCTCGGGGTTTTTTGTAGGTGATAGGCCTCATAGCTTACGCTATCCTGGCAACCTCCTTATTTTGAGTAAACGCTTACTAAGAGTATGCAATATTTTATGCCAACGTCAAGGGCAAATAGGCTGTTTTTAGAAAACGCTTTCTGATCTTAACTTTTCTTGACAATGGTTATTATAGCGGATATACTTTAACTGCTGAGTCGGAGAAGAGATTTATGCTGCAAGGGAAGGCGCTGGAAACGGCGCCTTTTTTGTTGCCAAAACAGAAACAGCGCCGTTTTCCAATCCAATCGGGACAGTGTCCCCTAGCTCATCTGGACAGTGTATTCTTGATCACAAAGAGGTTTGGATTTTGGTTGACAAGCATATTGTAAGAGGTAAAATACAGTCAATATGCGAGATAAACTGGAATAGTGAATTTAAGGACGGTTTCTATAAGGAACCGTCCTTATTTTTTATCCCCAGAACAATTATAAAAGGAGGGTTTATGAAAAGAATATTTACAGTAATCGTATTAGCAGCGTTTCTTGGCGGCTGTGCTTCTGCTGCGCGGCACAGCGAGCTTACTCGAAATAATGCTGATAAACTTACCGTTGGAAAGGTGCAGAAAGAGATTCGGATAGGCATGCCTTCCTCCCAGGTTATCGAAGCCCTGGGTTCGCCGAATGTAGTTACAACTGATGAAGAAAGAAGAGAGGTCTGGGTATATGATAAGATAGCGACCGATGTTTCTTATTCAAGCAGTGAAAGCGGAGCAGGTGTCTGGTTATTGATAGTGGGCGTAGGCGGCTCCGGCAGATCAGGGGCACAGTCAACTTCTCAAAGGACCTTGACCATTGTTATTAAATTCGATAAGGACCAGAAAGTGCGCGATTTTGCTTATCATTCCTCTAGTTTCTAAAAAAGTCAGAATATGAGAATAAAATCTCTATCCTTAGGGACAGTTCTTATACTATTTTGCTTGAGTTTAACTGGCTGTGTTACCACTGCTAGAATTAATGCATTAAAGCTTTCCCCTGATAGCCTAAAGAATCGTGAAGTTGAATCAAGGCAATTTGATACCAAGGATGAGTTGCAGGTCCTTTTAGCTACTGCTAATGTTCTTCAGGATATGGGATTTACTTTAACTGAAATTGAAAAAGATTTAGGTGTAATTGTCGGATCCAAGGAGCGGGATGCTACGGTCCCTGGTCAAGTGGCGATGGCTGCGTTTGCCGATATTTTATGCGCTGCTGCCGGCACTTCTTCTAATGCGTTGGCAATGACAGATGCTGTTCAATCAATCCTGGTTTCTTGTGTTACCAGGCGGAATTTAGAAGGTAATAAAATTGTTGTGAGGGTTACATTCCAAAGGGTTATTTTTAATCAAATGCAGCAAGTCTCCAGATTAGAAACAATAAATGATCCTAAGATATACCAAGGCTTTTTTGAAAAGTTATCAAAATCTATATTTCTGGAGGCAAATAAAATATGAAGTTCTTAAAAAATAGGATTATAAATTTTATATTTCCAATGGTAATTTTTATATCCGGTTGCGCTACTACTCCCGTAGAACATATTCTTGACCTTAGTGCGAATCAGCTTAAATTAAGGAGTATTCAAACAAGGTCGTTCGATACGAGTGATAAAGAGAGGATGATGCGCAGCGTCATAGCTACTTTACAGGATTTAGAGTTTGTGGTCAATAAAGCCGATGATGAGTTAGGTATTGTTACTGGTACTAAATTTGTAGGTAACCAGGTTTTAAAAATAACAGTTATAGTTAGGCCAAAGAACGATAAACAGTTGTTAGTAAGGGCGAATGCTCAACTCGGCATAAAGTCTTTAGATGCTCCAGAGCCTTACCAGGATTTTTTTGACGCACTTTCTAAGGCGGTATTTCTTACCGCTCAAAATATAGATTGAGATTTTGAGTTAACATGAGTCAGCAGCTAAACTTTACTGCTTTAGCGTCGCAATCTGAGGGATGGGTTCTAGAAAAGAAGACCGTCTTTATTTTTGTATAGGTTAATTCATGAAAGAAGATAAAATATTAGAAGTCTTCAATAAGCGATATTCTAGAAACCCAGTCTTAAGAGGACTTATACAACTTATTCCCTATAGCATTGGTTCGGGAATAGACGCAGCATTAATAGCTACTGTAATTAGCATAAGAGAAGATAGGGCAAAAACTTTTTTTGATGAACTTGATGCGGGTAAAATTAAATTAAATGAAAGTTTAATTAAATCCGAAGACTTTTTACATAAGTTTTTTGTTACAACAAAAGCTGCTTTCAATGCTCGCAGAAGAGAAAAAATAAAGCTATTTGCCTATCTTTTATTATCTTCAGAAGAAAGTGGGAATTTTAGTTCGATTGATGAATATGAAGAATATCTGGAAGTTTTAGACGAGATTACTTTACGCGAGCTATATATTTTAGTTATCTTGGATAAATATGTTCAGAAATATCCGAGGGCCTCTGGAGATAATCCTCTTCAATCAGTAGTAAGATTCTGGGAAGAATTTTCTAAAGAGGTGACTGATAGATTGCAAATCTCTCTTGATGAATTTAATGCCATTT
>JBAYNQ010000190.1:0-2996 GCA_041678705.1 Candidatus Omnitrophota bacterium | reverse complement strand
TTGAATGGCTGCAAGAAGAGATTTTAGGTGCCAAAAGCTAAAGGCACCTTTCGATAAATTCAACGAGTTCACTAACCGTAAACGGCTTCATTAAGTATTCAGCTGCCCCAGAACCCTTAGCCCGGGCGACAAAAGACTCATCCCTCAATGCCGTAAGCATAATGACAGGAATATTTTTTACAGGTGAGCCATCGGCTTTTAGTGTATTCAAAATTTCAAAACCGTCTTTGCCAGGCAGCTTGATATCTAATAATATCAAGTCTGGCCTATGCTCTAAAACCAGTTTCAGGCCTTCTTCGCCGCTTCCAGCAGTAATAACCTGATACTCATCAGTCAACTCCAGGTTAGCCTTCACAAAAAAAACCATATCCTGTTCATCGTCAATTATCAGTATTTTTTTCTTTCCCATTTTTAACACTTACCTTTTTAGAATCTCCCGGCTTCCTTTCAACAGCTTCCTCTTTATCCGCCTTCTCTCGAATTAGAAAACTGAAAGATTCCTGCGGACAATCGAAAAGTAGGTTTTTAGCTTACCACCAGCTTCGGTGACAGATGAATCTTTGAGCTAATTTTTTCCAAGAACCTCCCGGACTTTATTTAGCCCCTGATCATCACCTTTTTTCCCGTAAATCTCTTTAGCTTTTTGCAGACAAACCACCGCCTGTTGAGGCTGGCCTAACTGATAATAAGCAATACCCATATTATAGTAGGCATCAGGGTTGAATTCATCCAGCTCAATAACCTTTTTATAGCTCTCTATTGCCTCGGGATATTGCTGCGAAAACATATAAGTAGCGCCTAAATTATTATAAGAACTTAAAAACTCTGGATTTATATATAAGGCTTTTTGATAATAGGAAATCGCTTTTTGAAATTGCTTCATAAAAGAGTAGGTGACACCAATATTGTCATAAGCCTGGACATAATCAGGGTTGATCTCTAAAGCCTTTTCGAAAAATTTAATAGCTTCTTCATAACGTCCTAGCTGTATGTAACAAAAACCTGTGCTATTGTAGGCTTCAAAAAAATCCGGGTTCAAATTTGCAGCTTTGTTAAACTCCTCTATCGCCGCGTCAAACTTTCCGTCTCCAACATATTTCTCTGCCATAGCGTAATGAGAAGCTTCTTGGGTTAATCCTGATCCCTCCAAAGAACTCTCTCTATCATATTCCTGCCTCCCTTCGGAAACAGCTGCGCCATCTATGCTTTCTATGTCTTCAATATAATAAGTCAAAGCCACCGGGCCGATATCTACTTTAATGAATCCTGTGCCACGTTCAATTATAGCGCCCTGGATAACCTTGCCTGATTTTAAAACAATGCTTTCGGCTTTGACAAGGCATACAGAAACAAGATTAATAGCAATAAACGCGGTAAACAAAAATTTATGCATATTCTAATGTCTTTGCAGCTCTACTTTTAACCCCTTACAAAAATCCCTCAAGGTTTTAAGTCCGGAGGTTGAATACTTGTTGGGATTTCTGTTTGTGAAGCTTCCAAGGAGCTCCGGTCAGGCTCCGAGCCATCATTAAGAAAACTCTTACTTTTGCGTATAAGATGCTTAAACCTCTCCTGATCAACCAGGGGCAGCCTCTGAATACCTTTATAATTAAGGCTGCGAATGGCCTGAATTTCTTCTTCGCTCAATTTCTGGTAAGAGCTATAGACAAACTGCTCCTGCAATCCTGACAAAGTTTTTCTTTCTTCATCGCTAAGCATGCTTATCCCTTTGAGAATCAAATTGTTCAGCTCCACTACTTCATTTTTTGATAAATTCTTTACCAATGCCTGTTCAACATGTTCTTGGCGTTTTTGAGACTCCCGTGTTTTAATATTTGTGTAGTGAACCTTTTTCAAAATAACTGCCGCAAAAACCAAAACAGCTAAAGAAATCAGAATGTAATTAATCACGTTGGCTGACTTTTTGGACAATCTCAATTTAACTTTTTTATATTTAAACATCAACGAACCCTTGTGAAAAGATATTTTCTGCAAAAGCTGCCTGAAGAAAAAAATCAATGATCAGCAACAGTTTTCCTATAGCTACCGCAGCTGTCAAGTAATGCTCTACCATAACGGCAACGATTTTTACTATTCAGCTTCTGGTTCTGAATCATTGTTGTTGCTTTCATCGACGCTCTCTTCTGAAAAAATAAACTCAGGCTCAACTAGCGGTTTATAAGAAGGTATTGGGAAAGTAACAATATCGTATGCCCCGTAAAAGGTCCTGCCCATAGCGCATGCTACACCTTTGGTGAATCCCCAGAAAAATCCGGCTACCGGGCCGGCTTCTTTATCTACCTTTCCCATTTGAAGAAAAACTTCCATCCATCCAAGAGAGATATTGGAAGCGCCTCTGCCTAATTTACGTAAAGCATTATAGTCTTGTGCCGGTAAGCTTAGACAACACAACTGCATTGATAACAATAGAAAACATATTTTTTTAGCCATTAGTACCTCCTTTTACTTAAAAAAATTATAGCAAAAAACAAAACAATTAGCAAAACATAAATCAAGCTTCAAATAGCCCTTACGGAAATTTACTTTACTTCAGTGAAGAACAGCCCCCGGAAGCTATTCTTCAGTTTCTTTGCCAATCAAAAAAGGTAAGGCCAATATCGAAAGAGCGGAAATCCTTATAACTGTGAACATTTTCCCTATACTGCCCATAAAAACCGGGCCGCTAAAACCCAGCGGCAGCCCCTGTTTAAAGATTAACAACGAAAAGAATAAAATGAATATCCAAATAGAAAATAACAGATAAGTAGCCCCTATCCTCGGCTTGTATTTTAAGGTCATTATCATAATCGCCGACAATATATATATTGTCCCAATAAACAAAAACAAAAGTGAGAATTCAGGCATAGCTATTACATCAATAAGGAAAAATTCCGCTATACTTGACATGTCTCGCAAGTATTTACCTATATCAAGTGCTTGGGGAAAGAAAAAACATGTGTTTATCCAAAGACCATAAGCCAACAACAAAATGCCTG
>JBAYNQ010000189.1:0-2997 GCA_041678705.1 Candidatus Omnitrophota bacterium | reverse complement strand
TGGCCGATTATGCCCAGGACTTCATCATGTTTCTTGTCTCCGATTATGATTATGGAATAACCTTTGGATTGTTGAGATTTAGCGATGCGGTGTATTTCTTTTACCATAGGGCAAGTTGCATCAACTATTGAATAGCCGAGCCTTTTTGCCGTGTTTATTAACTTTTGCGATGTTCCGTGGGCTCTTGCAAGGAGGGTTTTATTTTTCCCGCGGCTTAAGTGGCTTACTTTTTTAATGCCGGTTTTCTGTATCTGCTTGACAACAGTTTCATTATGCACAATATCTCCCAGCATCTCTATAGTCTTTCTATTTTTTGATGTTCCCTGGGCTATCTTTAAAGCTCTTTTTACCCCAAAGCAGAAGCCGGCCGATTTTGCCAGAGTTACTTTTATTTTTTTCATTGGTTTATTGCGGTTGAAATTATAATGCCTACTTTTTTTGCCGTATTGACACAGCATCGCCGGGAGAAGATATTATAACCATTGCTTTCGATTTCGTTTAATATTTCAGAGTAAGCTTTGTTCATTAATTTTACAACGAAACGCTGCCGCAAGCCGGGAATAAAATTTATGCCTTTTTCAGCAAGAGAAAAATAGTTTTTTGCCCGTTGTATCTGAAATTTTAAAAATCTGATAAATTTCTCGTCAGTTATGCCTTCAGCTATGTGTTTATCAGAGATTCCGAAAAAAGACATTTCTTCCTGAGGAAGATAAACTCTTCCACGGCTAAAGTCTTCTTTAATATCCCTTAAAATATTAGTAAGCTGCATAGCGATACCTAAATCAACAGCATAGGGGTAGGCTTTTTTGTTTTTCACTCTGAATAAGCGCAGCATTATAAGGCCGATTATCCCGGCTACTTTATAACAGTAGTCATTTAATTCAGAAAAGTTTTTGTAGCGGGTTTTTTCAAGGTCCATTTGCATTCCTTCTAAAAGCTTGCCAAAATACTCTATAGGTATGTTAAACCTCTGGATTGTTTTTTGGAACGCCAGGAGAATTTCATCTTTAAGGCCTAACCCGGAATAGGCCAGAGAAATCTCTTCTTTTACCTTGAGCAGTTTTTCTTTTTCTTGCTGTCCGTCTTTTTTGTCTACGGCATCATCGCTTCTGCGGCATACCGCGTATATACTGTATGAGGCCCGGCGTAGCTTAGGCGGCAGGAACAAAGAAGCCATGTAGAATGTTTTAGCCTCTTTTTTAGTTATAATCTTGGCTTTACGAAAACCCTTACGGTAAGCAAAAGGTGTCTTTCCCAGTATCATTATGATTCATTTTACACTTAACTTAATCTTAGGCAAGCCTAAATCTTATTTGCTAAAGCTATTTATCGGGGGTAAAATAAAAACATGTCAGAGTACCTGAAAGTATTGCTCATATCTTTGAGCGTACCTTTGTTTTTAAGCTTTTATTCTCCTTTAAAAATCTGGCCTAATTTAAAGGCCCTGGCTGCCACCTTGGGATTAATCATTCTTGTTTTTGGGGGCTGGGATGTATTCGCCGCCTACCGCAGACATTGGCATTTTGACTTTCAACAGGTTTACGGTTTAAGATTACTGAATTTGCCATTGGAAGAGGTGCTTTTTTTTATTATTATTCCCTTTTGTTGTATATTTACCTGGGAAGCGATAATTTTTTTAAAAGGAAAAATCAAATGAAGGAATACACTTTTTTAGCTGCAGCTTCAGTTACTTTGACTATTTTTATCGATTGCAAAAGCTCGAAACTTTACAGGCGCGGTGAGTATTATATTTTTCTGGCAGTGATTTTGTTTTTTAAGCTTCTGGTTAACGGCTACCTTACGGGTAATAACATTGTTATTTATAACACTCGCTTTTTTCTGGGGTTTCGTTTAGGAAGTATTCCTCTGGAAGACTTTTTGTTCGGTTACAGTATGGTTACCCTAACACTTGTATTTTGGGAATATTTTAAAAAGAAGTTTGCTTTAAGCAGGGATAATATCGGGCAATAACCGGAGGCAGAAACTATAAAAATATTCAGGATAAGCTTTTTTATCTTATTGCTCTTGTGCATAGCTTCAAAGGGGTGGTGTTTTAACTGGAAGCAGCTGCATCAGTTGGCGGATGATACAACTCTGAATAGAGCTGTGGCTAAAACGGCTGATGAAAGTAATTCTCCGGAGAGCCTTTATGTTTTAGGCCTGGCCTATCTTAACCGTTACGATAATGGCCTAGCTCGGGAAACATTTGAAAAGATGTTGGCGATAGACGGTTCTAATGTAGGGGCCAGATGGGGTTTAGCCGAATGTTTGCGCCGAGAGCATCAATACCTGAAGTGCCAACCTGTTTTCGAAGAAATTATAGAATCAACCCCGGAATTTTCTCCTGCCTATCTGAGCCTTGCTTATGTAAAATATATACAGGCAGATTTTAACGCTTCGGCGCGGTTAGCTTACAAGGTTATAAAACAAGGCCGGGATGAGGTTGACATATCAAATTTTGTCCGAGCCCTTTGTTTATTTGCCGGAAATAAAGGCATGATTGCTCATTATGGAGGCTTATTGTCAAAGGCTATAAACGGCCGGTTGGTGCTGCCGTATCTTAACAAAGCTTATAGCCTCCAGCCCGATTCGGCTACTGTCCAGTTTGGTTTAGGTAGCTATTATCTTTTAGTTCCTCCTGTTTTTGGCAGGGATATTGACAAAGCCGAAGTTCATTTAAAAAAAGCTATTACCGTTTCACCTTTGCTGGCAGATGCTTATGTGCGCCTGGCTCAGGTTTATAAATTAAGAGGAGATACCGCTAAATATGAGGCGTATATTAAGAAAGCTCTTGGCATAGATCCTGGTAACGAGATGGCTGTGGATATTTATGATGGACGGTGTAAATTTATATGCTTGGAATGATTCTACTGGAGGGGTTAAAAATCTAAGAGTTCTCTGCAATAATGTATTAAAGTATCTTTGTGTTTTTGCGAAAGCCCTGAGCGTTTTAATATGGACTCAGCTTTAGAAGCAAAGATCTCGACCTCATTACGG
>JBAYNQ010000188.1:0-2997 GCA_041678705.1 Candidatus Omnitrophota bacterium | reverse complement strand
TTTTAGGTTTTCCTGCCGGAACAGAAATTAAAATCGCTCAGCCGCCCCAAAAAGTTTCTTTTGACATAACTGAAAGTGACGTAAATTCTCTCATTGAAGAAGCTCTGCTTAAACGCCAGGACATATCTTCTTTAAGGGCAGATTTACAAGGCAAAGAAGCCGCAATAAGAGTCGCTAATTCCAGCCTCTGGCCGACTCTTAACGTAGGGGGCAGCGGCGAAAAAAACTGGTATAAATATTACGGAACTTCCGGTGATCGAGACGATGGCTACGGCTATACGGCCTTCTTGAAACTTGATTGGGATATCTTTGATGGTTTTTATAATTTGAATAGAAAGCGTCAGCGGCAGGCTGAAGCCGAGGCTCAGCGTGAAATATTAAATCAAGCCGAGCTTCAGGCAAGCACTCAAGTCTGGGTAGCCTATTACACCTTTAAAGCTTCCTTAAAAAAATTGACCTACAGCCAAGCTCTTTATGAAACTACAGAAACTGCTTATGAATTAGCGATTCAAAGCTATAGAAACGGTTTATACAGCATACTCGACCTTCTACAGACACAAAATGAATTAGCTGATGCCCGAAGCAAGCTAGTCGAGTCGCAAAAGCAAACTTACTTAGGGCTTGCAAACCTGGCATACGCTACCGGCTCTTTAGGCATACAGGGGAAAAATCTTAATCTGGCTAAAAACATTACCGGGGGTAAAAGATGAACCAGGAAAATCCTTCCCCCAAAAACAACGAATCCTCTTCGGAAATAAAAAAACAAATCGGTTTGTCCGCGAGAAAAGCAATGTCATCAGTTTCAAATATAAAAAATAAAGTTTCTGCTAAA
Organism: Candidatus Omnitrophota bacterium; assembly: GCA_041678705.1. Lineage (GTDB taxonomy): Bacteria > Omnitrophota > Gorgyraeia > Duberdicusellales > 4484-171 > JAQUWY01. The sequence continues at coordinate 2,165 of JBAYNQ010000188.1, read as the reverse complement.
ATAAACGGCAAGAAGGGCGGTGCCGGTTTAAAGAAAAAAATCTTTGTACTCATAGGCGCGGCAATAATAATATTTGGAATCAAAAGCTGCCTTCATAAACCAAAGCCCGTGCAGACTCCTCCCCGGCCCGTGGATATCAGTAAGTCCATACAAAAAGATATCCCGATACTTTTGGAGTCTTTTGGAAACCTTAACCCTTTAAACGATGTCGATATAAAATCTCAAGTTACCGGAAAAGTCAAAGAATTTAACTTCGAGGAAGGAAAAGAAGTGTCCCGCGGAGACCTCCTTTTCGTTATCGAACCCGACGAATACGAAGCAAACTTAAAAAAAGCCCAGGCAAGCCTTGCTCAAAACACCGCTGACTTAGAATTCAAGAAAGACACCTTGCAGCGTAACGAAATATTGATCAAAAAGGACCTGATTTCAAAGCAAGAGTTTGAGAGATACCAGACTGACGTAAAAACCGCTCAAGCACAGGTGCATTTGGATAAAGCTACGGTAGAGCTTGAAAGCATAAACTTAGGTTACTGTTACATAAGAGCGCCTGTGGCCGGCATTACAGGTAAACGCCTGGTTGATCCCGGTAATATTATATCCGCCAATACCGGGCCAACACTTGTAAATATAAAAACTCTTGACCCTCTTTATATTGATTTTACCGTGCCGGAAAAAGAAATCAGCCGCTTAAGAGAAGCCATGGCCAAACAGGCTTTAAAAGTAGAAATAAAACCCGAAGGGGACCCGAATAACACCTTCGAAGGAAAACTACAGCTCATAAGCAACTCGGTCGACAACCTAACCGGAACCTTGTCCTTACGGGCAACTGTGGACAACGCCGAAAGAAAACTTTGGCCGGGACAATTTGTAAAAATCCGCCTTATTTTAGGAACTAAAAAAGACGCCGTACTTGTTCCTGAAACAGCAATCCGCCTTGGGCAGAAAGGCTACTATCTATTCGCTGTCGGCTCAGACAATAAAGCTGACTTACGGCAATTGACTGTGGGTGAAGAAATAGACGGTTACATGGAAGTTGAAAAAGGCGTTAAATCCGGTGAAACAGTAATAACCTCCGGCCAGCTGGGGTTAAAATCAGGAACCCCGATAATAGACGCGGCTAAACTTGAAAAAGAAAAAGCTGAAAATTCCGCGCAAAAAAATAAGAAAAAGAAATAACAAACCCTAAAGATCGATAATTAATAACTGATAATTGACAATCTAGGAAAACCGAAAAACAAAAGAACTAAAAAATCCAAAAACGCTAAACGAAAACCGCAGCCCTCTAACCGAACCTTGTTGCAATGCGGGTTTGCAACGAGGTTATTATAAAGGAAAACAAAAGTGAATATTTCCGAAACCTTTATTAGAAAACCCATTATGACTTCTTTAGTCATGATGGCTGCTTTGATATTCGGTTTCTTTGCTTATATAACCCTCCCAGTCAGTGACTTGCCGGTTGTAGATTATCCGGTTATTACTATCTCAGTAAGCTATCCCGGAGCAAGCCCGGAGATGATGGCTTCAACCGTAGCTACTCCTCTAGAAAACCAGTGTATGCAAATACCGGGATTGCAGTCAATAATATCCAGCAACACTGAAGGCCAAACCAATATAACTCTGACTTTTGACTTAAGCCGTAACGTTGATTTGGCTGCCCCGGACGTAGAAGCAGCTATCTCCCGGGCTCAGGCTAATCTACCCGATGATTTACCCCAACCCCCCACTTATGATAAAGATAACCCCTCGGACCAGCCGATAGTACACGTCAATGTAACTTCTGACACTTTAACAGATGGCCAACTTTATGATTTCGGCAACACCACTATAGGTGAAAGATTAAATATGCTAAAAGGAGTTTCTAAAGTTGATGTCTGGGGTTCACAAACTGCGGTAAGAATCCAAGTGGACCCTAACAAGTTAAGCTCTTATCGAATTGGAATAGATGAAGTAGCCGCGGCAATTAAGTCCGGAACCGTGATTATTCCCGGAGGAAGTTTAAACGGCCCGGTTCATACCTTCTCTATCGAACCTCAAGGCCAGCTCTTAAAAGCCCGGGAATATGGCAATCTTATCATAAAATACCAGGATAACTCTCCGGTTTATCTAAGGGATGTGGCAACCTGTATCGACAGCGTTAAAGATGACGTTGTCAGGGTTATGACCTA
>JBAYNQ010000187.1:0-3040 GCA_041678705.1 Candidatus Omnitrophota bacterium | reverse complement strand
ACAGCTATGGAAAATGTGGTAGCTAAGATTACGCTGAACATCGTAACGCTGGTCGCCCAACCGGCAAAAATCGATAAAACAATTGCTATCGTTGCTCCTAAGATTACACCCATCAGGCCTCCAGCAAAAGTCATCACTACTGATTCTATCAAGAATTGAGTCATAATATCGCCGCTTCTGGCCCCAATAGCTTTACGCAGGCCTATCTCTCTGGTACGCTCGGTAACTGAAACCAGCATTATATTCATAATCCCGATACCTCCCACAAGGAGAGATATTGCAGCAATACATCCTAAAAGCAGGCTCATCGTCTGAGTAGTGCTGGTCAACATTTCCTGAATCTCACTCATATCTCTTATATAAAAAGAATCCTCATCGTCATCATCCAGCCGGTGACGCTTAACAATCAAACGCCTGATTTCCTCCTTAGCCTCATCCAAGGTCTCAGAGTTTGCCCCTTCAACATAAACAGAATCAAGATAGTCTTTGCCTAACACCCGATACATAGCAGTTGTCACCGGAATATAAACAATATCATCCTGATCATGCGGCCCGGCTGAACCTTTCTCCGGGGCTACTCCAACAACCTTAAAATTGATACGATTTATTTTTACAATTTCACCGACCGGATTGTTCCGGCCAAAAAGTTCCTCAACCACAGTCATCCCCAAAATCGCCACTTTAGCCCGCTGGGTTATCTCTTCTTGGCTAAACCAACGTCCTAAATCAGGAATCACAGACCGCATCTGCCCATAATCATAGCCGACCCCCTCAACGCTTGCGGTCCAATTCTTATTTTTATAAACAATCTGGCCGCTGCCTCTAACCATACCGCTGGTTCTTTTTACCAGAGGTTTAAGCCCCCTGATTGCTGAGACATCGTTAAAAGTAAACCTGGCTACTGAGCCGGCCGATCTGGATACACCATGCACCCTGGCTGAACCGCCTCTTATAGATAAAAGGTTTGAACCCATACTTTTAAGCTGCTGCTGGAGAGACTGCTTCGCTCCTTCTCCCAAAGCAAGCATAGCGATTACCGCAGCCACCCCGAATAAGATACCCAACATTGATAAAAACGAACGCATTTTGTTTGATAGGATGGCTCGAACAGACTGATGCAAATGCTGGAGAAATTCTATACTACCCAGGGAAGAATGTTTATGTGAAATGATTTCTGATACCGGCGCACCGCTTGCAACTGTAGTTTCTTCCGCATAACTTTTATTTTTAACCGTATCGGACACTATCCTGCCATCACGCATTGTAATTATTCTCTTGGCGCACTCGGCAACTTCATTTTCGTGTGTGACCATAACAATGGTTTTGCCTTGCTCATTTAATTTTTTAAGAATACTTATTATTTCTTCTTCACTGCGGGTATCTAAATTACCTGTGGGTTCGTCGGCAAAGATTATCATTGGCTCATTAACCAATGCTCTTGCTATGGCTACTCTTTGCTGTTCGCCGCCGGAGAGCTCATTGGGACGGTGAGTTTTTCGATTAGCTAGCCCTACAGCTTCTAATTTTTTAAGAGCCGATTCGCTGATATTCTTCTTTCCGGCATAAATCAAAGGCAGCTCTGTATTTTCAATAGCACTTACCCGGCGAAGCAGATGAAATTGCTGGAACACAAAGCCCGCCAGGCCATTTCTTAAGCCGGCTAACTCATTATCGCCTAGCTGTTGAATCTGGACTCCTAATATACTGTAAGAACCCTTATCGGGGCGATCTAAAAAACCCAATACATGCAGAAGGGTCGACTTACCGCTTCCAGACGGGCCCATAATGGCCACAAACTCACCAGCCGAAATTGAAAGGTCAACATCCCGCAAAGCATAGACAGGCACTGCGCCGGTAAGATAAGCCTTGGATATACTTTTAAGCTCTATCATTTCTTTTTACTGCGAAAAGGCATGAAAGGATTCACGCCGTTTTGCTTCTTTTGAACTATATAGCCCTGGCCCCTGACAACTACCATATCACCGGCTGTTAAGCCGGAAATAACTTCAATGTTTTTCTCATCGCTTAATCCAGCCTGAATCTTTACTTTGTCTACGGTTCTACCAGAACCTTTTTTAATTTCAACAAAAACTTCTTCTCCCTGCCAAGCTACTGCTTCCAAAGGCACAACCAAAACGCCTTTACGTTCTTTTTCAATTACTTCGGCATTGACGCTCATGCCGGAGCGGAAGAAATCAGGTACCTCTTGGGGCACGATATCAACATTATAAGTATTAACATTATTGATCAACTCCGACTCATAAGCTATGTGGTCCACAACCCCTTTTATTTTTACCTCGGGATAAGCATCAAGTGTTATCCAGGCATTCTGGCCAACCTTGATACGGCCGATATCGGTTTCATCAAACTGAGCGCTGACTATCAGCCTATCCGATAGAACTAGGATATCGTCGCTGGTAGTTACAGTCTGGCCCGGTTCAACTGAGCGGACAATAACTTCTCCATTTATAGGTGACATTACCGGTGTTTCCTTGTAAACTTCCTGCCAATATTTAAGGGTTTCTTCATCTTTTGAGCCGGCAGCGTCAATAAGAGCAGCCCTATCTGTTGAGCTCATCATAGCCAAAACATCTCCCTTTTTTATTTTATCACCTTCCCGTACAAGAATTTTTTCAATCCGGCCGCCGATAGAAGACTTTATTTCTAAACGATTCTGGGGTTCGATTACACCAGTTGTGGTAATAACCACCTGGATATCTCCAGAAACCGGGGTTATTGTCTCTAGCGCAGAGCCTTCTGTCGGTTGTTGTCTGGCCCTTGTGAAAAAAAACAGGGCCGCTGCCGCTATTAAAATCAGAAAAACAAACTTATATTTATTCTTGCGCATATTCTAACGTTCCTCCTTTTGCCTGAACCCACTGAGCTTCGGCAATTAAAACATCAGCTTGTGCATTAAGATAAGACTTTTTCGCGCTAACAAGATTATCTTCAAGGATTATCCAATCATCAAAATTTATCAAACCTATGGAATATTGGGAACCGCCGATTCTGGAACGCTCCTGGGCGGCTTCAAGGAATT
>JBAYNQ010000186.1:0-3049 GCA_041678705.1 Candidatus Omnitrophota bacterium | reverse complement strand
TATCGTCAGTTCTCTTCTAAGTGTTCCTCAGGTTGCTCAATTCCTGCAGAAGTATATGATTAAGGCCCTGGGGCCGATTTTAATAATCACAGGCCTTTTCTTGCTGGAAATATTCACGATTCACCTACCTAATTTGCCGTTATCTGAAAAACAGCGTAATAAACTTGTTGAAGCTGGTGGCCCGGGGGCTTTCCTTTTGGGCTTGATGTTTGCCTTAGCGTTTTGTCCGATTTCTGCGGCGTTATTTTTTGGAAGCCTGATGCCTTTAGCGCTTAATAGCAAAATAGGGGTCTTTTTGCCGTTTATCTACGGAGTGGGGACAGGGCTTCCGGTGATTGTATTTGCTGTGGCCATTGCTTTTGGCGTTACCTCCTTAAGTAATTGGTTTAATCGACTTAATAAACTGGAAGGTTATACTCGGAAAATAACCGGAATAATCTTTATTCTGGTAGGGGCATACTATACGGGAATCTATGTTTTAAGATTATTCTGAAAGTGTTTAGCTTATGCAGCTGGCGATATTGCTGCAAAGACACTTTATGATGGAGAAGAATACTTGCTGAAAGATAAAAAAACCACCTTTCCTGTCTCGTTTGTGGTAATCATTTTTTTGTCTTTAAAACCTTCCAGCCCGAGAATAGTCGATAGGCAATGGCCTGCGGCCTGTTGTTAACACTCTTCTTAAGCTATTTAATCTTCCACAGAAATCCTTCAAAATTATTAAATACCTATTTTGTTTATGCTAGTTATTTTAGTTGACAAGAATTATTATTTAGGTGTATATTGTCAGTTAATGTAAGGTATTATAAGGCACTATATAGACAGGAAATCGAAGAAACAGGAGGCATAATGATTAAGAATCCCATTATGACTACTAGGGAACTGGCGAATTATATAAAACTAAATGAAAAAACTGTAATACGTATGGCACAAAATGGTAAACTTCCCGGTGTTAAAATAGGTAATCAGTGGAGGTTCCATTTGGCGGCGATAGATAGATATCTGCAGGCGGATTTAATGGAATCGCCATCCAGTGATTTAGATTTAATTATAGGAACAAAAGAAGGTATTATCCCTTTGTCGCGGTTGACGGGTCCAAAGTTCATAAGTGTTAATTCATCTGCTAAAATACCGGAGCAGGCGCTTATTGAATTGTGCAAAATGGCTTATGAAGGAGGATTAACTTCAAAAGGCAGCAATCTCCTTAAGGAGCTAAAGCAGAGAGAAAGGATGTTAAGCACGGCCGTCGGTGGCGGAGTGGCTTTCCCTCATCCTCGCCATCCTTCCCCGGAGTTATTTAAGGAGCCCAAGGTTGTTATCTTGCGTTTAAAATCAGGAGTTAACTTTGATGCGCCTGACGGTAAGCCGATAAATATATTTTTTATGCCCTGTGCGGCTAATGAGTTTGTCCACGTTAGGCTGTTAGCCAAGATTTCCAAGTTACTTCATGTTCCCGGTGTCGTAGATAAAATCATAAACGCTAAAACCAAAGATCAAATAATGCGGCTATTACTTGAATTTGATAGAAAATATTTATTTATTAGTAAGAAGACGCGAATTTAACGTGATTCAAGAAGCGGAAACAAACCGGTTAAACTTATTTTCTTGATTGGTACGCCCAAGGAAAAGAGTGCAAATGATTGTTTGCAAAAGCTTGCATATCTTACGAAGTTTCTGCAAAAAGAACTTTTTAGAAGAGCCCGTATTAAAACTTCAACCGTGAAAGAAATCATGGGAGAATTTCGAAAAGCCGAGAAAATATAAAACGTCGGTTTCAAAAAGAGAGGTTAGGGGTTGGATTGATATGGACGTAATTTTATTATCAGGGATTGCTATATTTTTAGGAACCTTGGGCGGCAAGCTGTTCCAGAGGCTTAAAATTCCTCAAGTTGTCGGTTATATAGTAATTGGCGTCTTGATGGGGAAGTCAGTTTTTGGAATATTGAGCTCTTCGAATACCGAAATATTTAATCCAATAGTAAACATAGCCTTAGGCCTTATTGGGTTCAGGATAGGAGCCGAACTTAAGGGAGAAGTTTTTAGGAAATATGGTCGCTCTATTTATACAATTCTCTTTAGTGAAGGAATGCTTGCGTTTATTGTGGTCACCGCGTTGGTTACGTTTGTTACCAAAGAGCTTTATCTGGGCCTTCTTCTAGGCGCGATTGCATCTGCTACGGCTCCTGCTGCCACCACTGATGTTTTATGGGAATATAAAGCCAGAGGCCCTTTAACAACCACTCTTTTTGCTATAGTCGCTTTGGATGATGCTTTATCTCTTATTATATATGGTTTCGCCAGCGTTTTTGCGAAATCAATATTAGTCGAAGCTGATTTTACCCTTTTGCAGGGTATTGTTATGCCTTTATTCGATCTTGTTAAATCGTGCTTCTTGGGTGCTTGCTGCGGTTTTGTGCTTTCCTGGCTTCTTAAACATATTAAAGATAAAGAACGTGTATTTCCTTTTTCAATAGCAACCATTATTTTTGCAGTAGGAGCAGCTATCTTCTTAAAACTAGATTTTATATTATCGACAATGATGTTAGGAGCGGTATTCGCTAATTTATCGCCGCAGATTAGCCGTAAAGTATTTGATGACATAGAGCGCTTTAGCCCTCCTATATATGTATTGTTTTTCGTTCTTGTTGGCGCTCGTCTTGAAATTAAATTATTCTTGAATATAAGCATAGCGATGCTGGCTGTCGCATATTTAATTGGCAGGACTGCCGGTAAAGTCGCGGGTGCTTGCTTGGGAGCATTTATATCTAAGGCGAAAAAGTCGGTAACCAAATATTTAGGTTTATGCCTCTTTTCTCAGGCTGGCGTGGCTATTGGTTTGGCTATGGTTATTTATCATAACTTTAGTTTATTGGGGCCCGAAGGCGAAAGGGTTGGCCTTCTTGTTTTGAATATAATTACTGCCACTACATTTGTGGTTCAGATAATAGGGCCTACCTGTGTCAAGTTTGCTGTGACCAAAGCGGATGAAGCCTGGCGGAATGTAACCGAAGATGACATAATAGAATCTAGCCGTGTAGGTGATTTTATG
>JBAYNQ010000185.1:0-3086 GCA_041678705.1 Candidatus Omnitrophota bacterium | reverse complement strand
TTAGGCCAGGACGGCCGGGTAGAGTTGTCTGACGGCAGAGCGATAAGAGTAAACCGTGTTCATATGGAAGAAGATGCTGGCAAACTCATACATAAAAAAGGATATTCCCTGGTTGATTTTAACCGCGCCGGCACTCCGCTGCTTGAGATTGTTTCTGAGCCGGATATTAAGAGCCCGCAGGAGGCATTTGAGTATTTAAACCAGCTCAAGTTGATATTAAAATATATTGGAGCTTCTGATTGCGATATGGAGAAAGGATCGCTGCGTTGCGATGCCAATGTATCTTTGCGGCCGGTTGGGAGGATTGAACTTGGGACAAAAATAGAATTAAAGAATATGAATACTTTTAGAGGGGTGAGAACAGCTTTAGAATTTGAAGTTAAAAGGCAGACAGCTGTTTTAAGCAAAGGAGGAACCCTGCGACAGGAAACTCGTCTTTGGGACAGCCAAAAATTAGAGACAGCTATTATGCGGACCAAAGAAGAAGCTCACGATTATCGTTATTTTCCCGAACCTGATCTCGTTGATTTTTTTGTTTCAGATGAATGCATAGAGAACCAAAAATCTTTCGTGGGAGAGATGCCTTTAGAAAGGCAAAGCAGGTTTCGGAAAGATTACGGCCTTAGCGACAAGGATATCGATGTATATTTATTAAATTCCCGTCTTGCTTTATTTTTTGAAGAGGTGGTGAAACATTATCCTGAGCCTAAAGAAGTTTCCAATTTTATTCTAGGCCCCTTGTTGGAACAGGCCAATGCTTTGAAGATAAAATTTGAAGCCATAAAAATATCCGCTGCTAATTTTTCTAAAATAACAAGGTATTTCCATGAAGGAAAACTGAACAATATAACGGCAAAGAAGGTTCTGTCTTTGAGTATAGAAACAGACGAAGACATTGATGAAATAATCCGCAATCAAAAGTTAACCCAGGTCTCAAGCCAGGAAGAATTGGCGGTATTCGTAAAGGAGGCCGTTGAACAGAACCCAAAGGCTGCGACCGAATACTATCAGGGTAAAAAAGAGGCACTGCAGTTTTTGATGGGCCAGGTTATGAAAAAAACCCGTGGTAAGGCAAATCCGAAGATAACCAGAGAGCTTCTGGAAGATGTTTTAAAAAATAGTAAAGGCTGAAGGTAAGATTCAGAGAGGAGGATATCGAATATGCGGAAAAGATTTTTTGTTTTTGCCGTAATTTTAGGGATAGCGGTAATCTCTTATCAGACAGGCATGTCGTTTGCAAAACAAAAAGATGATTTATATAAAGAACTTGAAATATTCTCCGAAGGCCTTGCTGTTGTCGAGGATAAGTATGTAGAGGAGAAAAAAGCTCAAGACTTAATCTACGGGGCCATGGAAGGCTTGATGGCATCACTGGATTCTTACAGCCAATTTTTGACCCCTGAGGATTACGCCAATCTTCTTGTTGAAACGGAGGGAAAATTCGGCGGTTTAGGTATAGAAATTACGATGAGGGACGGCCTTCTTACAGTAGTCTCTCCCATAGAGGATACTCCGGCCTGGAAAGCAGGGGTTAAGGCGGGGGACATTATAGTTAAAATCGACGGTGAACTGACCAGAGGGGTAACACTTAACGATGCGGTTAAAAAAATGCGCGGTAAACCCGGCACGGATGTTACCATAACTGTTTTGAGGGAAAAAAGCCGGAAAGTCGAAGATATAAAGATTACTCGGGGCATAATCAAGATTGAAGACATTAAGCGTGCCGTTATTCTAAAAGATGGTATAGCTTATCTGAGGATATCGGAATTCAGAGAAACTACCGCTAAGGATTTATCCAAAGCTTTGACGAGGCTCGATAAGGAAGGCATGAGAGCTTTAATAGTTGATGTCAGAAATAACCCCGGAGGGCTATTGAGTTCTGCAGTGGATGTCTCCAGTATTTTTCTTCCTTCCGGGAAAGTCATTGTTTCAACCAAATCCCGCAGCGAAGATGAAAGAATATACAGCGCCGACAGTAAAAACAATAAACATGCTCAGATTCCAATGGTAGTCCTGGTAAATAAAGGGAGCGCTTCAGGCAGTGAGATTCTTGCCGCGGCTTTGCGGGAAAATGACCGGGCCATTCTTCTGGGGGAGAAAACGTTTGGCAAGGGCTCAGTCCAGACAATAATACCTTTATCCGACGGTTCGGCTCTCAGGGTCACAACTTCTAAATACTATACTCCTGATGGAAAGTGTATACATGAGAAAGGCATAGACCCGGATATAGAAGTCACCAAAGAAATAGCAGACGAAGAGAAAGAGGATGTTTTTAAAGAGCTGGAGGCAAAAAAAGAAGAATTTGATTATAAAAAGGATTACCAGGTAGTAAGAGCCCTAGATTTAATCAGGGGCCTGCTTGTGTTAAATAATAGCAACCAAAACTAAAAAATGTAAAGTGAGCCTGACTGTTGGCCTGTTTCTCGTTTTTAGCGTTATGCTTTCCTTCAGTTATTAGGTGGAATATGTACACACTTGGCATAGAGACTTCCTGTGATGAGACCTCCTGCGCTATTCTTAAAGGTTGTCAGGTTCTTTCTAATATAACCCTTTCTTCGTTGCATGAGCACAAAAAATACGGCGGAGTTATTCCTGAAATAGCCACGCGGGCTCATTTAAAAAATATCGATAAAATTGTCGCAGCCGCAGAAAAAAAATCCGGTGTTTCTCTTGGTGAAATAGGCCTTGTTACGGCTACCTACCGTCCAGGTTTGATAGGAGCTTTAGTCGTGGGCTTGAACTTCGCTAAGGCCTTGGCCCTGGCATTAAGAAAGCCTTTTGTGGGGGTAAACCATCTGCACGCCCATCTTTTTGCTCCTTTCCTGAATAACAAAAGTAGTATAAGCTTTCCTTTCCTGGGGGTGGTAATCTCAGGCGGACATACAGATTTATATCTAGTTGAGGATTTCAACAAGCTAAAAATCGTAGGCCGGGCCAAAGATGACGCTTGCGGAGAAGTCTACGATAAAGTATCCGTGCATTACGGTTTAGGATATCCGGGAGGCCCTGTTATTGATAGGCTTTATCGGCACCGGCACCGGAAAGATTTCAGCTTTAAGTGTGGAAAATCTGGCTTTGATTTAAGC
>JBAYNQ010000184.1:0-3086 GCA_041678705.1 Candidatus Omnitrophota bacterium | reverse complement strand
CCTGCACGGCAGGCAGGCGCTAACCAAAAACCGAACACCGCAAACCGATAATTTGATTCAAAACTTGAGACTTGCAACCTGAGACCTGAAACAAACAGCTTAAAGCTGTTTGTTTAGAATTTAGAGCTTTGAATTTGTTTAGGGTTTAGGATTTGGAATTTTTTTAATATTTGCCTATACCTGTTTCTATCAGCTTACAGCCCGTTTGACTGTTTATTGGATATAGCCTTCAGTAGATTTTCGTCTAAGGAGTAAGTTTTGTAGGGGGGGTTTCCATCCTCAAGAAAAATATAAGTAGGTATTCCAATCACAGAAAACTTATCAGCGAAGAATCCTCCTTCGTCAATAATAATCCTATTTTTAATATGATCTTTAATCTTTCTCGCCTCAGAAAACTTCTCAACTTTTTTCTTTTTCTCGCCCACGTTGATGTAGTAAATTTCAAACCCCTTCGACAGCAAGTCTCTTTTAGATAAACGCTCAATTTCCTGACGGCAATAAGGGCACCATGTAGTCCATACAAAAAGTATCGTCCGCGGGGAAGATGTAATCTGCTTATAAGAAAGAACTTTTCCGTCAAGAGTCTCAAACCTTGCCTCATCGGCATACGACAGCAGGGTAAAAAGTAAAAACAAACTGCTTATTAATATTTTTTTCATATCACTTTAATAAACCGATTAATTTCCACAAAAAATACACTCCTATCAGCATAAGCGTAATTGCCGGCACTCGTTTTAATATTACGAGCCATCGCCCCTGTCTTGGCAGCTTTCTTATTAACGCAGTAAAAGTACCCAAAAGAATGAGGATTGCACCGTAGCCGATTGAAAACAAAAAAAGTGCAGATGCTCCGTAAAAAACATTTTTCTTTAGCGATATAACGCTGAGGATTGCTCCAAGAACAGGGAAATTACAAGGAATAATAGCTAAGCCGCTGATAACTCCCAAGATAAAGATAGAAAAAAGCCCTTTGCTTCTGGAAGAATCATAATTGAATGAAAAAAAAGGCAAATTAATATTTATGCCGGATAAAAGAGAAAAACCTAAAAAAAAGAAAATAAAAGCCAGGGCTGCGTAAGTGATTGGATTTATAAAAAAATTTCCCAACAGCACGCCTGCTACCGAAGAGACAATGCCTAAGGTAGTATAAACTGAAGCTATGCCCAGAACAAATACTAAGCTGATCAGAAACCCCCTAGTCTTAGTAGAAGCCGCCTCAGCCCCTACTATGCCAAGAGTTATAGGAATTAAAGGATAAATACAAGGTGAAAAACTTACCAATACGCCAGCGATAAAGCTTACGCCCAGACCCATAAATGGATAGCTAACAAAAACTCTCTCGAGATTACACAATAATTGTTCAATCATTTTTTTATTTTATTCTTCCCGGGTGCTGCAATAGAGCTTTTCAACCAATCAAAATAGGCTTTGTCTATCTTGTCAATATTAAAAGCTATAATTTCCGGAACTGAATAAGGATGATGCTTTCGAATGGCTTTTTTTAATTTCACAAAAGCGTTAGCGCTGGTTTTTAAAAGCAACAACGATTCTTTTCCTTGTTCTATCTTGCCTTTCCACCAAAAAAAAGAATTTATCTGTTCGATAATGCTTATGCAAGCGCAGGCTTTTTCCTTTAGTAATCTTTTGGAAAAAGAAACAGCTTTTTCTTTCGGTATAGTAACCAACACTAGAAAAGCCATTTAGCCTCTCTTTTCTTTTAGTAACTGAGCAAACCTCTTTGCAAAACGTTTACAATTTTCTATACACCGTTCATCGATATTGCCAATAGCCACCGGACCGTAATGGTCGCCATTAAAATCACCCTGTATCACCATGCCATGAATAAGCATCGCCTGCAAAATGCTTAATACCGTAGTCTCGTTACCTCCGGCTATGTTAGCCGCAGACGAAAATGCTCCGCCGATTTTACCGTCTAATTGCCCGTGTAAAGAAACGCTTTGGTCCAATAAGTTTTTTACTTCCGCGGCCATAGTACCATAATAGGTCGGTGAGCCAATAGCTATACCATCATAACCCAGTAGTGCTTTGGCGGTAATTTCTGAAACCGAAGAAATATCTGATTCAATACCATTATCGCTTAGTTCTTGATGTATGCTTTCCGCCATTTTTTTGGTTGTGCCGCTACGAGAATAATATATAACTATCGCCTTCATATATGCCTCCATTTTCTAATAGGCCCGTCATATCTTGTAAGTAATGCGTCCGGCAGCCTGCCCGCCGAAGTTTTATGCGTAGGCGGGGATTCTTATGCAATCTTCGCCAAAGGCGAAGAGTCCGTCAGGGCATAATTGCATCCGAAATTATTACCAGACTAAATAGAACCTTCTTTTCAGCAATGCAAGCTTGCTGCATTGTCGCAAGTAATGCGCCCGGCAGGATTCGAACCTGCAACCTTCTGGTTCGTAGCCAGATGCTCTATCCAACTGAGCCACGGGCGCATAAAACTTTTCATTTATTAATGTTTATTGATAAAGAACAAATGTCTAATTATGTTGTTTTACCGACATGCCCTCTTGCGCCTGGATATCTCATAAATTCTCGCAGAAAATTTATGATAAGCGCTGCGGGGTTAACTCCACTATGTAATCTTCCTGCACCTTAGGTTTGAAAAATTGCTGCTTCATTAACGTGGAAGAATTTTAACATGCCTCAGGAGAACACTCAAGAAAAATCTAGGTACCGACATACGCTATGCGATATGCGCTGGACGCTACAATAAGCACGCGCCCGGGGTGACTCGAACACCCAACCCTCTGGTTCGAAGCCAGATGCTCTATCCAGCTGAGCTACGGGCGCATAAAACTACTGCTACATACTAACAAATGTTTACAAAAGAACTACTCTTTTTTATGATTCCTTAAAAAATCCAGCTGCTCAATGAAGCCTGCGTTTTTAAAACACGCTTGGCTGAATTTCCCGCCCTTTGATGTATTTATTTAGCGGGATTCCGCTTTTGGCGGAAAGTCCTGCATACCTAATTATGTTGTTTTACCGACATGGTATACACCCCTGGCGCCTGGATATCTCATAAATTCTCGCAGAAAATTTATGATAAGCGCTGCGGG
>JBAYNQ010000183.1:0-3115 GCA_041678705.1 Candidatus Omnitrophota bacterium | reverse complement strand
AGATTTCCCAGAAGAAGCCCGGCCAAACGAATTCTTTGCAAATTCCTTACCGGAAATCCCAAACTTTTAAATAACCGGCGCAAATGCCTTTTTTTCCCTTCACAGACCACCACCCGGCAAAAAGTATCGTATTGATCCTTTTTTAGTATCCGGATATTGTTAACTTTTAGAAAATCACCGTCATCGGCTACCCCTGCTAAAGCTTTGCGGCAAGCAGCTTCACTAAGCAATCCTTTGAGCTCGAGTAAATATTCTTTTTCTATTGAAAATTTAGGATGAGTCAAATTGAAACACAGGTCTCCGTCATTAGTAATAATGAGCAGCCCGCTTGACCGTTTATCAAGCCGGCCCACAGGAAATGCCCCCTCAAAGCCTTCAGGCAAGAAGTCAGTTATCTTGCTTTCAGCAAACCTGTCTTTCAAGGTAGTGGTAACACCCTCCGGCTTATTGAAAATAAGATAGACATGCTTCTTTAAAGAAATAGTCTGGCCGTCAACAGTTACCTCATCCTGTGAATCCAGCCTAAAGAAAGGCTCACGGACAACCTTACCGTTGACTCTGGCTTTTCCTTCTTTTATAAGGCAATCGGCTTTTCTTCTTGAAGCTATCCCGCTTTTTGAAATATATAGATTTAAACGCATGTTTTCCTTGTATTGCTATTATAGTTTAACTAAAGGAGTGGACAAGAATTATTTTGACCTGGTGCAGAGAGATGATAGAATTGGATTGGGGCGCAGAAATAGGTGAAGGCGCAGATTGATAAAAACAAAAAAACCAAAAAACTGAAAAACGGAAAAACTCATAGCCAATAGCAACAGAGAAACGGTATATCAAGAAAAAGAAAGCTGGAAAAAAACTTAATAAAATAAATTTAACGGGGTCAGACCTTGAAATGTGAAATGGCAACGTCGAATCCTCGTAACGACAAGAAAGCGCTTCGCGCTTTCGGCAATGCCTGAATTCGACATAATTCAGCTAAATCCAAAATCGAACTTTGTTCTGGGTAAGCTTCGCTACATGAATAGAATTGATTATACATTATGGCTGGTTAAACAGATAACGGGCGTAATCCTCTCTTTTAGGCTGGTAAATATTTTACTTTTGGCGGTTTCTGCATTCATCATAATCTGGTCTTTCATCAAACAAAAGAAAAAATTAGCAAGAGAAAGTATCCAATTGTTGTATCCTTTTTTAATACTGCTAGCTATTCTTGCCTCAGGCGTGATATTTGAGAAAAACAATAACTTTAGCTTTGCTCCGGTATTATTATTGATAGCGCAGATAATTTATTGCTCATACCTGACATATAAAATGAAAAAGATAAGGTTATTTTCGGCTGTTATCAGCCTATGGTATGTTTGGCTTTCATTCTGGATTTCCTTTGTGGCAATGCTGTCTATAACCGGAGAATGGTTGTGAGCTATAGCAACCCAATTTTTACCGCTTCCACAAGCAGATAAAAATGCTCAGAAATAATTGATTATAATGAAAAAGATTTTCTCTAATTTAAAACTTCTCTTTATCCTCTACGCTCTAGTAGGCGTTCCCCTGTTATGGATAGTTACCATAACTCTTGGGATAGGCACTTATGGCGAAGTTTTATTACGGAATGTCAGCACCAATGCTATATTAAGCCTGCTGCACCTACCCTTTAAGCTGGTAATTATACTCTCATTATGGATTAGCTTGCCGGTTTCGGCAGTCCTCTTCCTGAGAGTTGGCATAAAGATTAATAAAAAAGACGTTGGAAATACCGGGGATATGGGTTTTTGGATAATCTATCTTTATCTAGCCGCCTCTTTAGGTTCCTGGATTATTGCTTTCATCGCAAGCCCCTATGAGATACTCGGCGGATTCCTTTCTTATTTAGTGCTGGCTTATGTATACTTTATTGCTACAAAAAAGCTACAGCAAAAACTCAATAAAATAAATTCTCCTGAATAAAAAGTCTCTAAACCCCAGAGCATAAAGCCTCTGCCCTAAAGCCCCAAAAAAATCCATAAAAAATTATTTTTTTATCTTTTAATACTGAAAATATAGGCAGAGATTTTTAGGCTAGAGAAACAAACGCTTTGTCAGCCTTAACTTCCTCTATCTTTACCCTTAAGGCCTCCCCCAAAGACGCTTTGCCTTTTAAGTATACTTTAATGTAGTTCTGTGTGTGCCCTGCGGTTAAACCAGTATGGTTTTCCTCAACTACCATCTCAAGAACCCTGCCCCTAAAGCTTAGGGCATAATGTCGGGCAAATTCATCCGCTAAGCTTTTTAGCACATCATACCTTTGACGAATCATTCCGGGACCTATGCCTTTTGCATCCGCTAATTTTGTTTTATCGCGGGCAGAAAAGCTAAAAATATGCATGCGCATGGGCCTGACAACTTTTAAAAAATCAACTGTGCTTTTAAAAGTTTTGTTGGTTTCGCCGGGAAAACCTATCATAATGTCGCAGCTTATCGCTACATCTTTATTTATTTTACGGGCCCGGGCTATCTTTTCTTCATATAGCCCTACCGTTTCCTTTTTATTCATCTTAGCAAGTATGCTGCCCTCGCCATACTGAAACGGCAGGTGCAAATGCGGGCAAAACTTATTGTTTCTTAAAAACAAAAGGAGTTTGTTACTGATGAGGCAGGGTTCAAGAGAACTCAAACGAAGACGGCCTAACTGCGGAATATCCAGTATGTCCTTGACTAATTGTTCAAGGCTTAGAGCAGGCTTTAAATCTTTTCCGTATAAGCCTAAGTTTATCCCGCAAAGAACGACTTCTCTATGCTTTGGAGAAAGAGCTTTTATTTCCCTGATGATTTGCGGCTTTGGCCGGCTGATTGACTTTCCCCGGATATGAGGGATTTTACAAAAAGAACAAAAATTATCGCATCCGTCCTGAACTTTTACAAGGGCCCGCTGGTTTTGGTAATCCGTCAATTTCAAAGACCAGACGCTCTTGCTGTTTCTTAAGCAAGACTCACCCGCTTCTTCAGGCAAAACCAAAGAAACCAGCGACGGCTTCTCATCCTGCGGCACAATATAATCTACCCCCCAACTTTCTATAAGCGGCCGGTTGAACTGAGCCAGGCAGCCGCAAACAGCTATTTTAGCTTTTGGATTTTCTTT
>JBAYNQ010000182.1:0-3144 GCA_041678705.1 Candidatus Omnitrophota bacterium | reverse complement strand
TTGTGATAAAAAAATAAACAAAGTTCGCGCGAGGAGGCGCAAAATGATTAAAGCATGCTATCTTTGTGGAAAAGAATTAACTGAAAATGTAATTTTTGAATTTTTTCCTGAAGATGATACTTATATCTGTAAAAAGTGTTTGGAATCTGTTCCGGCGGATAGGATTGAGTCAAAAAACAGGTAGAGACAGGAGCAAAATATGTGCGGAATATTCGGAATGTACGGACACAAGGAAGCGGCCAAATATACTTATTTGGGTTTGTACGCTCTGCAGCACCGGGGAGAGGAAAGTGCCGGAATACTGGTCTCCGACGGCAAAAAAATAAAGTACCACAAGGGTATGGGTTTGGTATCGGATGTTTTTGAAGAAAAGATACTTAAATCCTTGCGTGGCTCAACAGCAATAGGCCATGTCCGCTATTCAACTACCGGTTCAAGTAGTGCCAAGAATATACAGCCTTTCTTTGTAAACCATAAGAAAGGCCATATCAGTATTGCTCATAACGGTAATTTGACCAATGCTTTTCTGCTGCGAAATCAAATGGAGGAATCCGGTTCGGTGTTCCAGACGACAATGGATTCAGAAATCATAGTACACCTGATAGCCCAGTCTTCCCAGCGTAATGTTGCCGAAAATGTGGCTAAGACTTTAAGCCAGGTCAAGGGAGCCTATTCTTTGGTTATGATATTAGATGATGTTTTAGTCGGGGCACGCGATCCTTACGGTTGGAGGCCGCTTTGTATCGGAAAACTTAAGTCTTCTTTTGTTTTAGCCAGTGAAACCTGCGCTCTGGATTTAATCGGCGCCGAATACCTACGCGATGTAGAGCCGGGGGAGGTTGTCTGTATTGGCAAAGAAGGGTTTAAATCATTTAGGATTACTGACAGGCCTCAACCGGCTTTTTGTATTTTTGAATATATTTATTTTTCCCGTCCGGACAGTAATATTTTTGGAAATAACGTGCATATAGCCAGAAAACGTCTGGGAGTCCAATTGGCAAAGGAATGTCCGGCGAAATGCGACTTTGTTATGCCGATACCCGATTCAGGAACTCACGCCGCGCTGGGGTTTTCTCAGGAATCTAAAATTCCTTTTGAGATAGGCATGATCCGCAATCATTACATTGGCAGGACTTTCATCCAGCCGTCTCAATGCATACGTGATTTTCGTGTAAGAGTTAAGCTTAATCCTATAAAGGATATGCTGAAAAATAAACGGGTATTAATAGTGGAAGATTCTATTGTCCGGGGAACTACCTCTCGGGGAAGGGTTAGGGCTTTGAGGGAAGCGGGAGTCAAAGAGGTCCATATGCGTGTGAGCTGTCCGCCGCTGAGATTTCCCTGCTATTACGGTATAGATTTTCCTACTAAAAAAGAGTTGATTGCCGCTAACCATAGTATAGAATGGGTAAAGGATTTTATCGGGCTGGATAGCCTACAATATTTAAGTTTGGACGGTATGCTTTCAGCCATGTCTTTGCCGCGGGATAGTTTTTGTACAGCTTGCTTTAACGGAAAGTATCCGGAAAAAATTCCCAGAAGATTTTCAAAAAATATTTTAGAGCGTACCGGAAAATCTAAGAAAAAGTAATTATGTGCGGAATAATAGGATATATCGGAAATAAAGAAGCCTATCCTTTATTGATGGAAGGCTTAAAGAAACTTGAATACCGGGGATATGATTCTGCCGGCTTGGCTGTTGTCAACAAAAACGGCCTGTCGATTGCCAAAAGCAAAGGAAAAATTAGAAAATTGGAACTCCTGCTGTCCAGAAGGCCTGTTGCGGGAAGCTTGGGGCTTGGGCATACTCGCTGGGCTACTCATGGCTGTCCCTGCCGGGCGAACGCTCATCCCCATACAGATTGCCATAAAACCATAGCAGTTGTCCATAACGGGATAATAGAAAATTACAGTCAGCTCAAGGAAGAGCTTAAAAAGAAAGGCTGCGCTTTTAAATCTCAAACTGATACGGAAGTCATTGCCCATTTGGTCGGATTTTTTTATAAAGGAGACCTTCTTCAAGCGGTAAGAAAAACTCTCAGGCTCTTGAAAGGCTCTTATGCTTTAGGAGTTGTCAGCGCAGATGAGCCGGGCACAATTATCGCCGCCCGCTGCGGCTCCCCTCTCGTTATCGGCCTTGGCAATAAGGAAAATTTTATTGCTTCCGATACCTCGGCCATTTTACGTTACACTAAAAAAGTTATTTATCTTAAAGATGAGCAGATTGCGGTGATTACCGCTAACTCAGTGAAGGTTCTGGATAAAAAAGCTAAAGCAGTTACAAAAAAAATAGATAATATTAAATATGCTGCACGAGAAACTCAAAAAACCGGTTTTCCTCATTTTATGCTTAAAGAAATATATCAGCAGCCGGAAGTTTTTTCCCGGATACTCAAGAATTACCTCAAGCCCGGCCCGAGGATTGATTTCGGCAATCCGGATTTCGAGAATATCTTTAAATCCGTCCGCCGCGTTATTATCCTTGGCTGCGGTACGGCTTATCATGCCGGACTCATAGGAAAGTATGCCATAGAGGCTCTTGCCAGGGTTCCGGTGGAGGTAGATATAGGCAGTGAATTTCGCTACCGGGAGCCTTTGCTTAGCTCCGGGACTTTAGTTGTGGCTATCAGCCAGTCGGGAGAAACCGCTGACACACTAGCCGCGGTCAGAGAAGCAAAAAAATCAGGGCTTAAAGTTATCTCTATCTGCAATGTTCTTGGCTCATCTCTGGTAAGGGAATCCGATGCGGTCATCTATACTCATGCCGGCCCGGAAGTCAGCGTTGCTTCCACCAAAGCTTATACAGCTCAAATCACAGTTTTATATTTATTAGGGTTTTATCTAAGCGCTTTAAAGAAAGCTTTAAGTCATGAAGTTTTCAAAGAATACCTGGATGTTTTTAAAGGCATTGGCGCCAAGCAGTTGAAAATTATAAAAAGATCCGGATACATAAAAGGCATTGCAAAAAAACACCTCCATTTTGGGGCTTTTCTTTACCTAGGCAGAAATATAAATTTTCCTACCGCCCTAGAAGGCGCCCTTAAGCTCAAAGAGATTTCTTATATCCCGGCCGAGGGTTATGCTTCCGGGGAGATGAAACACGGCCCCATAGCCCTTATTGATGAATATAGGGCCGTTGTCTGC
>JBAYNQ010000181.1:0-3147 GCA_041678705.1 Candidatus Omnitrophota bacterium | reverse complement strand
AAATCCTAACCCCTTGAGTTACGTTCTAGGCACTTATTCTATGGGTAATTCGTCTTTATCACTTCTTGCTCAAAAAAGAGTCAATAGTTTTTACAGTCAAGTAGAATATCTTCCTCAGCTTGAGTATTATTTTTACAAGCAGCAGCTTGGTGCAAGCAAAGTTTACCTTGAATCCAGCGAAAAATTTGGAAATCTAACTAACAAAACAGCTTACTCGGATGTCGACGATGATGCCGTAAGGCTGTATGCTCATAATACCTTCACTTATGTTGATAAGATAAAATGGTTTGATATTAGCCCTTACGTGGGGGCCTACACCAATCATTATTCCAAGAATATATTTGGAGATGAGGATATATGGAGGGTGGCTCTTGAAACAGGAGCTACTTTAAGCACTAAAATGTATAGGGTTTTTGACGCGGATTGGTCGCTGTTTGGCGAACCCGTAGAAAAAATGCGGCATGTATTGACTCCGGAAGTCACATACCGGTATGTTCATGAACCTACGGTTTCTGATGATGAGCTTTTCCAGTTTGAAGATATTGATAGCTTGACCCGCACTGAAAGTGTAGTATTCGCTCTAAAAAATAAACTCCAGGTGAGAAATAAGGAAAAATCATGGGATTTTGTTTATTTCAGCCCTTCTTTTGCGTATAACATACACCCCGAAGGAGGTAAGAGCCGTTTTACGACTATTGCCGCTGATTTAGAAATTTATCCCCGAGAAGGTATATCTTTGAATTCCGATGCCCAATATGATGTTGCTACCAGGAGGTTTTCTTCTTTTAACGCCGATCTTACCTTTAGCGGTAAGACTACTGTTATACAGGAGGGCAAAGAAGCCGAAATAGAAAAATACTCTTTTTCTTACGGACACAGATACAGCAGGCAGTCAAGCACTCAGGGGACACTTGATTTTAGGTATCAGCTTACTCCCAAGGTTAAATTTAAAGGTTATGTACGTTGTGAGTATAATACAGGAGATTTTCAAGAACAGCAATACGCTATAAGGACTGATTTACACTGCTGGTGGATGGATATAGGCATAGACTTAAAGAGGCGCTCTGAAGGCAGCAAGGATACAACTTTCTGGGTAATGTTTAGATGTAAAGCATTTCCTGAGATATCGGTTGACTTTGACCAGGGATACGATGGTGCGAAGAAATCTTACTGATGCTATCAATAGAGATAACCTAAGGGCCGTAAAGAATGAAAACAGCAAGAAAATATAAAATATGTGTTGTTGGCGCCGGTCACGTAGGTTTAGTGGCTGCGGCTTGTTTTTCTAAATTAGGGCACAAAGTCGTGTGCGTGGATAATAACAGGTCTAAAATTCAGATGCTAAAAGGAATGTCTATGCCTTTTCATGAACCGGGGCTAGAAAGCCTGGTAAAGTCAGCAGTTAAGCGGAGGAATTTAGAATTTTTATTTTCTTTAACCGAAGGAATAAGAAGTTCAGAGGTAATTTTTATAGCTGTGGGAACCCCGCCCAAAAAAGACGGTTCCGCTGACTTAAGCTCGGTGGAAAATGTTGCACATGCAGCGGCTAAAAATCTTAATTCCTACAAATTAGTAGTTAGCAAATCAACCGTTCCGGTCCAAACCGGCAAAAGAATACAAGAAATAATTAAGAATAACAAAAAGAATGGATTGAAATTTGATGTAGCTTCTAACCCGGAATTTTTACGGGAAGGAAGGGCTATCTATGATTTTTTTTACCCTGATAGGATTGTTCTGGGGGTAGAATCGAAAAGAGCCGAAAATATACTTAGGGGTATTTATTCTTCGGTAAAAGCGCCATTTGTTGTAACGGATATAAATACCGCCGAGCTTATAAAACACGCTTCAAACTCTTTTTTAGCCACAAAAATATCCTTTATCAATGCCGTTTCCCGTGTCTGCGATTTGGCCGGAGCCGACATAGAGAAAGTTTCAAAAGCTATGGGCATGGATCGGCGTATCGGCAGCAAGTTTCTGCAGGCTGGCATCGGTTACGGAGGTTTTTGTTTCCCTAAAGATATAGAAGCTTTTGCTTACATATCTGAAGAATTAGGATATAAATTCGGGCTTTTGCGAGAAGTCAGGAATATCAACCAAGGCCAGGTTATTTATTTTTTAAGAAAAATTAAGAAAAAGCTTGGCAGCTTAAAAAACAAAAAATTAGCTGTTTTAGGGCTTTCTTTTAAGCCCGGAACCGATGATATGAGATTTGCTCCGGCGGTAAAAATTGTAGAAGCTCTGTCGAAAGAAGGTGCAAGGCTGTCTTTATATGATCCTAAGTCCATGGATAAGTCAAAGAGGGTGCTCAAAAGAATTAAAAAAATTAAATTCTTTAAGTCCCCTTATGTAGCGGCTTCCGGAGCGGAGTGTCTTTGCTTTCTTACCGAATGGGATGAGTTCAGGAGATTAGATCTAAAAAGGCTTAGAAAAATAATGGATTATCCACTTATCGCTGACGGCAGAAATATGCTTGATAAAAAAAAGGTGCTTATGGCAGGATTTGAATATTTTGGAATAGGCAGGTAGATATGGAATTTTATACTCAGCTGAATAAAAGAATTAAGAATAAAAAAGCTAGGATATGTATAATGGGCATGGGTTACGTCGGTTTGCCGCTGGCCTTATCGTTTGCCGATAAAGGCTATCGAGTTTATGGTTTTGACCCCAATTATTCGCGTGTAAATAAACTTAAAAGCGGCCAACAATACATAGTAGATATTAAGCCCAAAGAGGTCTTAAAGCAGATAAGAAATAAACGATTTTTCCCGACTACCAAGGAAGATGTTCTTGGGAGTTGTGATATTATCATAATCTGCGTGCCTACTCCCCTGCGAAAAGTTAAAATACCAGATATTTCATATGTGGTTAAGGCAAGCCGGACAATAAAAAAATACCTGCGTAAGGGGCAGCTGGTTATTTTAGAGAGCACGACTTTTCCTACTACAACCCGGGAAATAATCCTGCCGGTGTTGCTTTCTTCCGGCCTTAAAGAAGAAAAGGACTTTTTTCTTTGCTTTTCTCCCGAAAGAGTCAACCCGGGCGATAAGAAGTTCCCTATAACAAAGATACCTAAGGTGGTGGGAGGCTTATCAAGAAAATCCAGCCTGTTGGCAAAAGCTTTGTATGGAAAAATTATAAATAATATTT
>JBAYNQ010000180.1:0-3169 GCA_041678705.1 Candidatus Omnitrophota bacterium | reverse complement strand
TCCTGGTATATTTCTTCAAGCTCAGAAGCTACCCTGTCAGTTTCCTCGATTCGTGTACCGATCGGTAAGGAAATATTTACTGAAATATCTCCCGTATCTTCATCTGGTGAAAATTCATTACCTACAAACGGCATTAAAAACAGGCTCCCTGCAAACATTGCGGCAAACCCGATAATCACAGTTTTCTTATGCCGCAGGCAACGCTCCAGAAGCCGCGAATAAAACTCTTCCAGTCTTTTAAAGGCTTTTTCCAAAAAATCATATATCTTTTTCACGAATACATTGCGCTGAGAACCTTCGATATTTTTTACACTCAGCCATCTTGAACAAAGCATAGGAGTAAAAGTGGTGGCAGTGAATAAAGAGCCTAATAGAGTAATAATAACGACTGCTGCCAGCTCTCCGAATATAATCCCTACTACTCCCTTAACAAACATAAGCGGAGCGAATACGACTACCGTAGTCAATGTCGAAGCGGCTATAGCGGCAAACACCTCGGTGGTTCCGAAAATCGCTGCCTCTTTAGGCCGTTCTTTACGTTCCAGGCGGCTGAAAATATTATCTACGACTACAATTGCCGCATCGACAACCATCCCCAAAGCAATAACAATGGAAGATAAGCTTATAACGTTTATGGTCTTACCGGCCATAAAAAGATAAATCAGGGCCATCATCAAAGAAAAAGGAATGGTAAAAGCTATAATAAAACTGGGCTTAAACTGGCGCAGAAAAAACCAGATAACAAAAATAACCAGGATAATCCCCATCCAGACAGTAGAGCCCAATGTTTTAAGCGTAGTTATGATATCCTCAGAGTTGTCTATCGCGACATCCACCTCGACATCGGAAGGAAGAGTTTTCTTTAAGCTCTCAAGTTTTTTCTTAACTCTGTCTGCAACCTGAACGGTGTTGGTTCCGGTCTGTTTCTGGACAAAAAATACAAGGCCCAGCTTACGATCGTTTCTGACGATACTTTTAACCTCTTTGTGGCTGTCTTCAATTCTAGCAACGTCTTTTAAATAAATCAGCTTGCCTTCCCGAGTTCCCAGAATAACGGTCTCTATCTCCTGGGGGTTAGCAAACTCACCGGGAATCCGCACTAAATAGTCGGTCAAACCGGACTTTATGCTTCCGGCGGGTTGAGTTATATTCTCTTTGGCCAAAACATTCTTAACCTCCAGAACAGAAAAACCGTAACCTTGTAACTTATCCCGGTCTATCCAGATATTAATCTGACGCTCCAAGCCTCCATAAATCTGAATGGTACCCACTCCGGAAACCTGCTTGAGCTGGTCTATAATCTTTTTATCGATGATATCATAAAGGTTAGGATAAGAATCTGTAGCCGTAGCGCTCATAAAGATAATCGGCATCATTGCCGAATTGAATTTAAAGATTATAGGATTTTCCATTTCATCGGGTATGTCAGGCAAAAACCGTTTAGCTAAATCGATACGGTCACGGATATCGTTAGAGGCTTCGTCAAGATTTGTCCCCCAGTTAAATTTAAGTGAAATAACTCCCAATCCTTCAAGGCAGCGGGCAGTTATTTTATCTAACCCGGGAGTAGAACCCAACTGATTTTCGAGAGGTTCAATGACTTTTGCCTCAACGTCTTCAGGGCTGGCTCCCGGATATGTGGCTATAACTGAGATTACCGGAGGCTCTATCTCCGGCATATTATCTATGCCCAGTTTTGATAAACTATACAAGGCAACAACTATGATGCCTAAAAATATCATTAAGTTGGTTACTGGCCTCTTTACGCCGAATTCAGGGAAATTCATCTTTTGACACCTCTTGTTTCTTGTACTTTTACTAAAGCACCTTCATAAAGCTTGTTTTGACCGGTAACTACTACCAAATCCCCCTCTTTAAGGCCTTCAGTCACTTCGTAATAAGAACCGTCTTTGATGCCTAGTTTTACATTCTTCCTCTGGACAACGTTAGCTCTGCCGGAAGAATCTTTCTGCGAAGAAACAACATATACGTAGATATCCGTGCCGCGGCCCAAAATCGATTCTTTTAAGATTATTGGAGCCGTAGTGTGTTTACTCAAAATAAGTTTAATCCTAGCAAACATTCCTGAATGTAGGCGATGGTCGGCGTTATAACAGGTAATTTCTATCGGGGCTGTACGGGTGTCGATATCTACCACCGGGCTTATTTTGGAGACTCTTCCAGAAAATGCAGCTTCAGGGTAAGCATCTACCTTGATTTTTGCTTCCTGCCCCAGAGATATTTTGGACAGATATTTCTCCGGAACATTTAAATCAACTTCTATGCTATCCATATCTACAACCAGAGCTATTGGGGTCTGAGGCGTAACTTGCACTCCTTGATCTACGTAAACTCTCCCCACTATACCTCTCAAGGGGCTCTCTATAGGAGCTTTCTCAAACGTAAACCCTATTTCGTCTCTGTCGATATAACCCATAATTTCGCCTTTTTCTACAGAGTTTCCTTCTTCTTTTATTTTTTCCATTATCTTGCCGCTGGTTTTAGGATACACTAAGGCCTCCTCTTTGGCCCGGATACTTCCGGCGTAATCAAGGGTTTCCTGAATCTCACCCAAAACAACCGGGCTTACCGCTACCGCAAAAATACTATCCTCAACGATTTTTTGTTTAGGTTTGCATCCGGTAAGAAAAAAAGACACACTTAAAACTAAAACAATAAACACCACGCTTAACCGCCGGGTAAAATAAAATATAGCTTTCAATAAAATCATTCTTCCTCCATAGCTATTCCATTCTTAATCAAGGTCAAACCCTGGGCTCTCTCCAGTTTAACTAAATAAATGTTATAGTCAATAATGGCTTTTACATAATCCAACTCTGCGCTGGCCAAATTAAACCGGTAATCAAGCAAATCGTGGGTACTGACATAACCGGCGCCGTAGCGTTTACTTTGGGCATCGTAGTTTTGGGTCTCGCTATCCTGGGCTATTTTTGAAGCTCCTACCTGCCGATATTGGACATTAACGTCTCTGACCTTGTCCCGAACATCGAGGATTATTTTCTGTTCCAGCCTCTTGAATTCAAGAATAGAACGGGCTCTCTCGAGTTTCTTTTTATCATAATCGGCTCTTTCTTCTCCACCCCAGGGTATCTCAATTTTTAGCCCTAAACTCCAATTCCTGTAGTCACCGTCATCCATCTCCCGGAGG
>JBAYNQ010000179.1:0-3180 GCA_041678705.1 Candidatus Omnitrophota bacterium | reverse complement strand
TACCAGTTTACATTAGAGCTTCTTTTTTTGGTTTTATCGGCGCGAAAGGTACATTCCAGGTAACTGCTAAAGACGGTTCTAAAAGTATACCTTACTACAATCTTTGGCCGCAGATTTTTCTTTGGGCAGTAGCTTTAATCGCGATTTCCTGGGGCTTACAGAAGTTTGCTTATGATTGGTCGACGGCCTCGGTTTTTAATGCCGCCTGGGTGGGTTATCATTTTGCGCTTTTGTCGGGAATATTTTACTTTAATGAGCTTGATATACCATTGGCTTATCGAAAAAGGCTATTGAAAAAGGCGGCATTTGAGTATAGAATAATAGAAGCTGGCCGGGATTTTTTAGATAAGCCTCCGGGAAAACTAAGAGTGTGCTTTTCGGTGTATTTGTCGGAAAAAATTGAGCCGGGGTCTCTTCTTATGTGCAAAGCCAAGCTTCCCGAAGAGACGGCAACCGCTGTATTTGACGGAGAAGTCTTATGGCGAGGGAAAAGAAGCATTTGGCGCAGAAAATATAAAACCAGCATTTGTGTGGTTACTGTCTCAGATAAAGATAAAAAATTATTACTAAAGGCGATACGAAAATGATATTAAAAGAAAAGCTGTTGAACAAAATTAACATGTTGAGAGAAATAGAAAAACGCCTAGACCCTCTTTTTGGTAAATATATTTCTTCGGCATTATTCTTTAGCAAGCTTAAGAGCCAGGATCGCGAAGAGGTGAAGGAATACTTTTTTGAGAGAGTTAAAGCGTGCAAAACTCACATGGAAGTGCTTGAGAGCATAGCAAAAGAGCTATCGGAGTCAAAAGATAATGTTTACTGAAAGCGATTACCGGAATTATTTTTCTGAAATTGAGGGGGCTCTGAAAGATTCTCTGGTTATCTATACCGATCTTCTCAATGAGCTTTCTAATAAAGCTATTTATAACAAGCTATATTCTATTGTTTCAGAAAACATGGATGCTTTTAGATTTATTAAAGATAAGGCCAAAAATTTTAATGAGTGAGGAAAATTATGGTAGAGCAGAAAAGAATATTAATAGCTGATGACGAACCAGATTTCATCTATGTCCTTTCGGTAAGGCTTGAGGTAAACGGTTATGAGGTTATTACTGCACGGGACGGAGAAGAGGCCTTGAGCAAAACAAAAGAAGAAGAGCCGGATCTGGTTATATTAGATTTGATGATGCCCAAAATAAACGGATTTGAAGTTTGTCGTATGCTTAAATTCGATGACGCTTACAAGAGTATTCCGATAGTCATCCTTTCGGCCTTGGATCAACAGCGTGACAGGGAGAAAGCAACTACTAATGGTGCCGATGCATACTTTATAAAACCTTTTGATTTGAAGCTTTTGCTTACCAAAATAGAAGATTTATTAAAAAGAGGTAGCAGTTAAACATCCAATCTTAAAATTATTATTAATAATTTTAATCTTAGCCGGCGTTGTGGCTGCCTGGTTATTTCTTTCCCCACAAGGCTTTAGAGGTATACATTCTCGGAAAATTGTAAATCAAACTTGGCGCGGCTACAAAAAATTTTTTATAGCCGAAAACAGCAGGACGATAAGGCCCAAAGATGGCGATACTGTTTCTGAAGGGCAAAGTTACGCGATGCTTAGGGCGGTGCTGGCCGGGGATAAAAAGACTTTTGATGAGTGTTATTATTGGAGTGAATCCAATCTTTCCAGGTTAAAAAAATACGGGGATAACCTTCTGGCCTGGCGCTGGAAATCCGGCGAGGTAATTGACTGGATGCCGGCTTCAGATGCTGACGTAGACTATGCTTTAAGTCTTATCATGGCTCAGGATCGTTGGCCCCAGGGACCGCAGGCGAATGTTGAAAATTATGGCCGTAAGGCCAGTATGGTTTTAAATGACATTCTGGAGAAAGAAACTTATAGCTTGGCTGACGGGCGCCTATACCTTTCTCCCTGGATTTTAGAAAAAAATATTAATACCAAGCGCTTTCCGGTTAATCCTTCATATTATTCTCCGGCTCATTTCCGGAAATTTTACGAATATACCGGCGATAAGCGTTGGCTAGAGTTGGTTGACACGGCCTACGATGTTCTTTTTGCTCTTTTAAATGAATTTAACGGTAAAAAAGGTAAGGGGCTTATTCCTGACTGGTGCAGCATGGATGAAAACGGTATTTTTTATGCCACCGAAGGCAGAAGCTCTGATTTCGGATGGGAAGCAGTCCGCATACCTTTTAGAGTGGGGCTTGATTACGTCTGGTACGGTTCTCGCGAGGCTAAAAAGTTTTTTAATTCAAGCTTTTCGGAATTTATAAAACAAGAATGGCTCGGGAGTCAAAAGTTATTTTGTGAATATAACTATCAAGGCGTCCCAATAAAAAAATATGAAAGTCCGCTTTTTTACGCCGCTTACTATTGGACTCTGGATATTTACGGGTTTCCTCAGGCCCAAGAATTACTGGAGAAGACAAGGGAGTATATAAAGCAATATCCCGAAGGTTGGGTGTATCAGAATAAAAAGGAATATTACGCTAACAGCCTTAGCTGGTTGGGGGAAGCCTTGAAAAGCGGTTTATTAAAAAATAGTTATACAAAAAATAAATTGTATGCTGGAAAAGAATGACCTGTTGAGTATATTAAATGAGGGGCTTAAAACAGAAGAAGAGGTTATCCCTATTTACTCCAAGCATATAGACAACGCTTTGTTCTTTTCGAGTTTTTCCGAAGAAAACAAAAGAGCTATAAAAGAGATATTAATGATGCTCAGGGATGATTCCTTGCGTCATAAAAAGATGTTCGAAGGAGTTATAGCTGAAGTGAAAATTTCCCAAAAAGATGTTTACTAAAGAGGACTATCAAAGTTATTTTAGCATTATAGATGCTAAAGAAAGAGAAATGGCTAGATTCCTTTCGCAAGCGCTGCCAAGGATAAGCGACGCAAGGGTGCGTAAGGTTTTGGAAGCTATTCTTAAAGATGAAAATCGGCATTGTAAGCTTGCAAAACAGCTTTTATCTTATCTGGGCCTGGAAGAGCAAAACCCGTCGGCAGACTAAACAAGCATGAGAAGCTCTAACAAAAAGCATATAGTGAAATACTCCGTAGATAAGGTTGTGGCTTTTCTTTTGATAGTTTCCTGCAGTCCAGTACTATTGGCGATTATTCTATGCATTGCAATTGAAGGGTTGTTGTTTCCCGCCTC
>JBAYNQ010000178.1:0-3192 GCA_041678705.1 Candidatus Omnitrophota bacterium | reverse complement strand
TGCTGAGGCCCAGGTAAATTTGATACGCTAGCTTGAGCAAGACCTGTACCCATAAAAATCATTAATACCGACAAAAATAAACAAATAGCTTTCACGATAGCTACCTCCTTGTTTGTTAAAACCAGCTAAAAAGCAAAAAAATAGAGAGACCCCTCTTTATTAAGAGCAATGCCTCCCCTTGCTTACTCTTTCCTTATTTTTCGGATATTAACTTTGTTTCCACAAATATAACATGTTTATTCAAAAAAACAAGTTTTTTAAGTAAATTTTTTATTATTCTAACTGTTTGTAATAAAATAAGTTATGACAATAAATACAAAAAATTGCAAAAATCCAATTGGAAAAGCCAACAAACGCAGCATGGATACAGCATCCTCACTTTCCTATCTTGCCAAACCTTGCAAAACAAAAATAGTTACGGGCCATGCTAATGAGACTTTCCCGAATTCCATTCGGGATTAGTCGAATTAGCCCCGCCGGAGTCCGTGGCAATTATCGAAGAGAATTTCCACGGTATATAGCGAAAGCGGGGAAGGACTTACTCTGGTTGGTGGAAAAACTTTAAGACAGTGAGGAAAAACGTGGGCCATGAAGGGCTTGAACCTTCGACCTTGGGCTTAAGAGGCCCCTGCTCTGCCAACTGAGCTAATGGCCCGAAAATACACGGGTAATAGAGAAATGGTTACAAATTTAAATCCAATTATATGATTAAATGTAGAATAGAGCAAGATTTATTTATCAGCAGTAACGAAAACCTCTGCAAGAGAAACTTGTTCTTTTCGATGAACAATAATCGCAAACTGAAATTAACTCTTCTAGACAAAAAGCAACGATTTAACGGCCATATTCGAAATAGGAGCGGTGTAATTTTTCTTTATGACGCTGCTCACTCAAAACTGTAGTGAGAGAAACCAATTCTGTCGGCTGAGTCGAACCATGAATCATGCTCTTTGCAGAAATCGAAAAGTTCCTTACCTGCTAAATGTCAGTTTCTCTACCTGATAATCAAAATCATTCCTTATATCCATATTTTCCTTCAATAAGGACTTTAATTGCTCCTTTATTTGACTACGCTTAGCTTCATCATACACTGCTTGATCATATTCTTTGAGTAATTTGTCCATCTCCCTTTGGATATCAACTATTCTTTTTTCAAATTCATACAATTTAGGATTTTTTTCTTTTAACATCTTTACATACCCCTGTTTATCGTAAACAACGCCTAAAGGTTGAGAGTAACTAAAACAAATAGGAAAAAATAGAAATAATACCGTAAATAATAACCCCTTATTCATTTTGCACCCCTTTGTTTAGTAATTCCTCCACAGAATGACATAATCAATTATGACAACAAATGCAAGCCTTTCCTACTAATATTTCGCATTGTTGGCTAGGATCAAGGGCCCTGACACCAACAGGCTGTGTAGCTCCACCTAAACAACCATAAGGTTCAGCAAGATAATAGTATGCGCCTAGTTCCTCATCTCCACCTAAATCCGGCTTGGAATAATTTGGTGGACAAGTACAATCGGCTGAAATATCCCAATCTTGTGTCCAGCCAGGCCAAGGATAATGCGCCACTGGCACACCCTGCACATACTGAGCATAACAATACCCCCCACTACCAACCTTTTCCCATTCACTCCCATCGCAATATTCCATTTTATTATCATGATATCTCATAGTACCGGCGCTACTCGAATTACAATTAAGACCGGTTTCTCCTACTTTTACTTCTCCTTTTATGTCTAATTTTGCCTTAGGGTTTTCAGTTCCGATACCAACATTGCCTTCTACTATCAAGTCAGCATCAGAATCAAACTGAGTTGTGCAAGTTCCCTCCCAGCAATATTGGCTACCATCGATATAATTTTCACCTATAGCAGTACGCTGATTTCTTAGTTCTTTATAAACTCCATAAGGCGCAGGATAATAGGTACTTATGGTAAGCTCTTCAGAAGCTGGACTTTGAGCCATAGAAGCAAAACAAAAAGAAACAAAGCCTAACAAGCACATTAAAAAGGTCTTTTTCATAACGCCCTCCTGTTTTTAGCAAAATGCTACTTGTTTAAATACTATCACAAATTTTATGAAATGAAAAGAAAGATTGCTCTTTGGATAATGTCGTATTGCTGTTTTAGTTAAAGATTTAAAAGGCAGGTTTAAGAAAAGTATCCGAAAACCAAAAGATACACCTGGAATTTCGAATTTACTTTTTATAGAAGAAAAAAGTAAGAAAATAAAAAATATATGGAGGCACTGTCCTACTCTCCCACAACCTCGCGGATGCAGTACCATCGGCCCAGGAGGGCTTAACGGCCGTATTCGGAATGGGAACGGGTGTGGCCCCTCCGGTAAAAGCACCCCCATATATATTTATTATAAATACAAGCTACAAGCTGTAAGCTTTAAGCTATGAGCACAATAAAGTTAGGAATAAAAACCAGCTAGTTTTTTAATCTTCAATTAAGAAATATCACTGATTAGAATTCCTTCCTAAATTTTGCCTACGACTTATAGCTTATAACTTCTAGCTATTTATAAAAAAAGTTGGGTACCAAGCCGATTGACTGATTAGGAGTGCTCGGCTGAAAACGTTACCGCTCTTACACCTGCACCCTATATAGGTGGTAGTCTCCCACCAGTCTTCATCCCGGACGAATCCGGGAAGGGATTCCTAGTTTTGGGACGAGCTTCGCGCTTATATGCCTTCAGCGCTTATCCCTAAGGAACATAGCTACCCAGCCTTTACTCCTGGCGGAATAACTGGTACACCAGAGGTTCCTCTGTCCCGGTCCTCTCGTACTAGGGACAGCTTCCCTTCAAGAATCCTAACACCCACAGTGGATAGAGACCGAACTGTCTCACGACGTTCTGAACCCAGCTCACGTACCACTTTAACCGGCGAACAGCCGGACCCTTGGGACCTTCTCCAGCCCCAGGATGTGATGAGCCGACATCGAGGTGCCAAACCGCGCCGTCGATATGAACTCTCGGGCGCGATCAGCCTGTTATCCCCGGAGTACCTTTTATCCGTTGAGCGATGGCGCTTCCACACACAACCATCGGATCATTAGCCCCCACTTTCGTGCCTGCTCAGCATGTCTGCCTCGCAGTCAAGCATCCTTATACGCTTACATTCGACGTCCGATTTCTAAACGGACTGAGGATACCTTTGGGCCCCTCCGTTAC
>JBAYNQ010000177.1:0-3210 GCA_041678705.1 Candidatus Omnitrophota bacterium | reverse complement strand
GTACACTCCCGATGCTCAGAACTTTTCTCCTTTACTTTCCTGGGGTGATGTTCCGGCAAATACCGAGAGCTTTGTGCTTATCTGCGAAGATCCGGACGCGCCTTTTAAGGTATGCGTCCATTGGGTATTATATAATATACCAAAAGGGGTTACAGGGCTTAAAGAAGGCATCAGCGGCCAGGAACTGGCTGACTTAGGGATTAAAAAAGGAATCAACGACTTTGGCAAAATGGAATATCAGGGGCCTTGTCCGCCTCCGGGTAAACCCCATAAATATATTTTTAAACTGTATGCCTTGGATAGAGTTCTTGATTTAAGCGGTGGGGCTAACAAAAAAGATATCATTGAAGCTATACAGGGGCACATTTTAGCTGAAGCCAAGATAACTGCTATATATCAGAAACCGAAAGATTCACAGTAATAGGAAATAAGTTACAGGATGCGCGTAGATAAGCTTCAAGGTATTATGCCTGTCTGCGTCAAGCGTATTTTTACAGCAAGAAAGGAGGCCAATATGGCAAAGATTAAAAAAGTTCTGGCAAGAGAAATCCTTGATTCACGTGGCAATCCTACTGTAGAGGTAGATACTGTTCTAAGTGACGGTTCTTTTGCCCGGGCCGCAGTTCCCTCGGGAGCTTCAACCGGGGAATTTGAAGCCCTGGAATTACGTGATACAAACAAAAAAAGATTTATGGGCAAAGGCGTTACGGGGGCGGTCAATAATGTCAATAAGATAATCTTTCCCGAAATAAAAGGCGAAGAAGCAGACTTTAAAAAAATCGACGGGATAATGCTTGAATTAGACGGCACCACGAACAAGGCTAAATTGGGGGCCAATGCCATACTGGGTGTTTCTTTGGCAGTGGCTAAAGCCGCAGCGTGCTCCAAGAAAGTTCCATTTTATAAATACCTAGGAGCCGCAAAGGCTAATATTTTGCCTTTACCTTTAATGAATATCTTAAACGGGGGTATGCACGCAGATAATAATCTGGATATTCAGGAATTCATGATTGCACCTTTGGGATTCGATTGTTTCAGTAAGGCCCTGGTTGCGGCTACGGAAGTTTTCCACAGTTTAAAAGCTATCCTAAAGTCGCGCAAGCTTTCAACCTCAGTAGGAGATGAAGGAGGGTTCGCGCCGAATTTAGATTCTAACGAAGAGGCTCTGGAGCTAATTATTGAAGCTATTGAAAAATCCGGGTATAAACCAGGCAAGGAAGTGGCCCTTGCTCTAGATGCTGCCGCTAGCTCTTTTTTTAAAGACGGCTCATATATATTTGAAGGTAAGAAACAGGATGCCGGCTATATGATTGATTTTTATTCTAAAATATCCGATAAATATCCGGTGATATCTTTAGAGGACGGTTTGGATGAAAATGATTGGGACGGCTGGCACGCTCTTACTGAAAGGCTTGGCAAAAAAATCCAGCTTGTAGGGGATGATTTGTTTGTCACAAACACAAAACGCCTTTCTCAGGGGATTGATGAAAAAGTTGCTAACTCAATACTCATTAAAGTTAATCAAATCGGGACCCTTTCTGAGACTTTAGCCGCTATCGATATGGCATTCTCGGCAAAATATACAGCGGTTATTTCGCATCGTTCCGGGGAGACTGAAGACGTTACCATCGCGCACTTGGCAGTTGGAACTTCTTGTGGGCAGATTAAAACAGGTTCCTTGTCTCGAACCGACAGAGTGGCTAAATATAATGAGTTGCTGAGGATAGAAGAAGAATTGGGAACAAAGGCTAAATATGGCGGAAAAACGTTTAAATATAAAGCACGTTAGAAGAGTGAAATTCCTTGCCCTGGGGTTGGGGCTTTTGGTCGTAATTGTGGTGGTATATTTTCCTAATTATGCCAAGCTCCGTCAGCTCAAACTTGAAAACCAACGGCTTCTGTCAGAAACCGAAGCGCTAGAGAAGGAGATAACTGATTATCAAAAAAAGATTGGGAAAGTGGGTAAAGATTCTCATCTTTATGAAGAAATCGCCCGGGATAATCTGGGTGTGGCCAGAGACAACGAAATAGTTATTGACATCAAAAGATAAAGGATTAAAATACACTGTGAATTTAGAAGATATTTTAATATTTGAGATTTCGCGGGGTGGAGCAGCCAGGTAGCTCGCAAGGCTCATAACCTTGAGGTCAGGGGTTCAACTCCCCTCCCCGCAATTTATTAAATTAGCTTAACCTTAGGCTATACATACATGCTAAAGTTGTTATCTTAGTCCCGGCTTATCGTCGGGACACTCTTTTTATAGCTTTCGTGTCAGAATTTTATAATTTCTACAGCTATTTGGAGCCTCGAATGCCCAGCCTTAAAAAAAAGATTCAGAAATTCAAGTCGTCCTGGAAAAATTATATCTTTCAAAGCATTTTTGCAAGCCTTGCCGTCTGGATTGTTATTATGGCTTTGAGCTTTCAAGAGTTGGTAATCGTGGCAGCTATTGGGGCTACGGCTTTTATCGTTTTTGCCATGCCCAAGCAAATTACTGCCCGCGCCAGAAATATAATAGGCGGATACTTAGTTGGGATAGCGGCAGGGACAATTTTTTCTCTATTCCCCCAGAGTAAATTCTCTACTGTTATCTACGCTTTAGCCGTGGGGTTTTCCATACTGGTGATGGTGATGATTGATGTTGAGCATCCTCCTGCTTCGGGGGTAGCTCTAAGTATTGCCATAGAGGGATTTTCTTTCGAAGTGGTCTTCACTGTTTTAGTTAGCGTTACCCTTCTAGCTCTTATCCATCATTTTTTTAAGCCATATTTGAAGGATTTGGTCTGAAAGCAACCTTTGTTAAGTAATACTTAAAAAATATCAATTTTGTTAAATTAGACTTGACAAGACGATTCCGATGATCTATACTCTAATTGGAGGAATGCAGAATGAAGATAGTGGGCGTCAATATAAAGAGATTGCGTGAGGGTAAGAATATTACTCTCAGAGAGCTTGCTCGAAAACTAAATATAAGCGCAAGTTTTCTTTCTCAGATTGAAACCGGCAAGGCTTCTCCTTCCCTTGTTACGCTGAAGAACATAGCGGATTCTCTGCAAGCTACTGTAGGCTCTCTTATTGGCGAGGACCAGCCTCAAGATGATAATATTGTCGTAAGAGAAAATGAACGCAAAGTTCTTGAGCACGTTGGTGAGGGCGTGAAGATAAATCTTTTAACATCTCCTAACCCCAATAAACAAATGGAGCCATTG
>JBAYNQ010000176.1:0-3212 GCA_041678705.1 Candidatus Omnitrophota bacterium | reverse complement strand
TAACTCGTTGCCGGGCAGGGGCACTAGCTAAAAATAATCGCGCGGGTGGCGGAATTGGCAGACGCGCTAGGCTCAGCCCAGAACTAGAATAAATTCAGTTCTGGGCTGCCCCGAATCGAAATATTTTCTGGTTCGGGGCAGTTTCATATATTTGGCGCCCAAAAGCGTTGATATCTTGTTATTTTAAAATGCGCGGGTGGCGGAATTGGCAGACGCGCTAGGCTCAGAACCTAGTGGTAGCAATACTATGCGGGTTCAACTCCCGCCTCGCGCATTTTTTTTGGAGAGGTGGTCGAGCCTGGTTTAAGGCGCCGGTCTCGAAAACCGGTGTGGGTTTATGCCCACCGTGAGTTCAAATCTCACCCTCTCCGTTTTTTGCTTTGCAAAAAACGGAGAAGTCTCGCCCGTCTCACCAGATTCCTAAACAATTTTGGTGGACGAGGCGGACTCTCCATTCTTTTTTATAGTAGGAAAAAGTAGTGCAACAAACCCCTGCATTCCAACAATATGTATTGTGTTTATATTCTTCTTAACAAAACAAAAACTTATACTGGTGTTACCAAAAATATTAATAAACGTTTGTTGGCACATAATGCTGGAAAGGTCAAATCTTCGCGGCCATACCGTCCCTATACGGTAGTCGATACAGAACCGTTTGAAACTTTAAGCGAAGCGATGACGAAAGAAAGATTTTATAAATCGACTAAGGGACGTCGTAAAATTAAAAATATGTTTTTCAAAGCTTAATTTAAGCCGCTCACAATAGCATTTACACAACATTTAGAAAAAGGTTAAAAAGATGAAAAAAGGCAAAGATAAGCTTTCACCCAAAATGAAACTATTATTTTTTATTTTTTTGTTATTTATTGGCACGTTTAGAATTTTCGCTACTGGCACAGATCCCAAAATAAATAAAGTATGTTTTAATGACAATTGTTTCTCGGTAGAACTGGCTTTAACACCTCAAGAACAAATACAAGGCTTAATGTTTCGTGAATTCCTGCCTCAAAATAGCGGTATGCTTTTTATATTTGACAAAGAAGAGATTTGGCCTTTCTATATGAAAAACACCCTTATACCTTTAGACATAATTTGGGTTAACAAGAAAAAAATGGTGGTTTTTATTGAAGAAAACGCCCGGCCATGCCGCGAAGAGCCCTGCCCTTTAATTTACCCGGATAAAAGTGCTGCTTACGTCATTGAGTTAAATGCCGGAATGTCTGATGAAATCGGACTGGAAGCAGGCTGTATCGTGGAATTTATAGGAGATAAGGAATCCAGAGAATGAAAAGAAATCTATATATCATCTTAGCTCTATGTTGCATACTTCTAGTAATTTTCATTAATAGCCTCCTGGTAACAAGCTCTTCCCCATCAAAAGCAATCTCCTTCAAAATTGACAAGAAAATCGCCTCGCAGGCTGATTACGGCAGCGCCCTTACCATTTTTTCTTTAACCTACACAACGATTCTACTAATAGGCTTAATAAATATTACTATTGCCTTAACAAAAAAAGTCAGCAAGAAACCTTTTGTTAGCATTGGCAAAAAATATTTAAACTTTCCTATATCAGAAGAAAAAGCCGCGAAATTAATATTTTTAATAAGCTTTTCCTTGCTCATTGTAAGCCTTTTGACACTTACAATGTATCTGTTGCGGTGGGCATCTATAAATTTATTCTTATTCATGAATATGCTTCTTCAGGCTACAATAATTTTCCTGATTTTTAAATATTTTAAACCGAATTTTT
The DNA here is from genome assembly GCA_041678705.1 of Candidatus Omnitrophota bacterium. Classification (GTDB taxonomy): domain Bacteria; phylum Omnitrophota; class Gorgyraeia; order Duberdicusellales; family 4484-171; genus JAQUWY01. Next base: position 1,462 of record JBAYNQ010000176.1, on the reverse strand, counting down.
TAGGATTAAGTATAAATCTAAAAAACTTCTTATTCTCTTTAAAAGTATACACTATTGTTTTGCCAGTCGCCTTAACCGCTTTGCTAATCAATATCTTTCTTACAGATAAACTTGGCATAGAATATTCGTTTGGGCCGGCGATAGAACTGCTTCTGCTTCTAAAGAAAAAAACTCAACTTTTCATCTTTATTTTAGAAGCTGTGCTGTTGGGGCCAATAGCTGAAGAATTATTTTTCAGAGGTTTTCTTTATAGACTTTTTAGGAGTAAATACTCTTTTGCCGGATCAGCAATTTTAATTTCTTTGTTTTTTTCGATAATACACCGTACACCTCAAAATATATTGCCTCTTTTTGCAATAAGCTTCGGTTTATGCTACCTCTATGAAAAAACAAAAAGCATATCTGCTACTTTCGTATTCCATTCTTTACATAACCTGATAAACTTGGCATTATTTTTGACTATAAAAAACTCTTTCCGAGTTTAACCGCTAGTTCAAAACACAATCTTTCCTGACCAAGATTTCATCAGTAATTAATATAATCTTCCGGCTCCAAGGGCACATGTAGGGCCTCTCGAATATTGCGGATTCTTTGAGCAGGATAAGGGTGAGTTCTAAAGTATGATATAGCGCGTATGTTTTTTTTATCTTCTTCGTATAGTTTTTCTAAAACTTCCAAGCCTGCCTGAGGGTCAAAGCCGGCTAATTCGCAATATTTAATCGCAAGTTCATCAGCATTAAATTCATCCTCCCGGGAATACGCGGTTAGCATCTGAGCCAGGGCAAATGATAGGCCGCTTGTAAACTCAGGGTCCGCCTTAGCCCCGGCTGAAGCAGCCATAATAAGATTATACCCCATAGCTGCTTGAAGCTGTTTAATGTGGTGACGGCTCACAATATGCCCGGTTTCATGGGCTAATACAAAAGCGAGTTCGTCATCATTTACCATGTCCAACAGGCCTTTAAAAATATATACATACCCTCCCGGAATACAAAAAGCATTAACCGCCCCTTCCCCCTTTTCATCGGTTTCTATGATGTAAAAATAATAACTTAATTCCCCCCGATCACAAACCTGAATTATTTTCTGCCCTATCGTGTTTACCCTTTCAATGTCATAAGGATTGCTCGATATTCGAAATTCCTTAGTTATCTGCTTAGCTATTTTACAACCCATGGTGATTTCTTTTTCGGTAGAATAAAGATAGATGTCCTGTTTTCCTGTGCCGACGTTATATTCGCTGGTTATACAAGCTTGTAGAAAAATTACGCTTGTCACAATAAAATAACTGAAGGACTTAGCAGAAAGCTTTTCTTTTGGCATAATGAGTATAAAAAGATTTAATAATCAGTAGCGCCATTACCTCTTTACCAAGCAGAAATATCAGAATAATGTTTATCTCTTGAGCCTGAGAGATTTCGGTGACGGAAGTAAGATGAGACTTAAAGGCGTCCTCTATTTT
>JBAYNQ010000175.1:0-3214 GCA_041678705.1 Candidatus Omnitrophota bacterium | reverse complement strand
GGAAAATTGCCTGGATAAAGCAGCTTGCAAGAGAATTCTTAAGGAAGCAGGTGTAAGCGTGCCAAGAGGCATATTTTTAAATAAATCCGGAGATTTTAATTTAGGAGATTTAGCGCCTCCTTTTTTTGTTAAGCCTTGCTTTGAAGACGCCAGCTATGGCATAGATGAACGATGCCTGGTTTATGAGGAGAAAGGATTAAATAGCATTATCGAAAGGGCTCTTGGAATGTTTCCTCGGGGGGTTATGGTAGAGGAATTTATCTCAGGCAAAGAATATCACGTGGGTTTGCTTGGTGAGCATCCTTATGAGTTACTGGGAATTTCAGTTACGGATTATTCGCGATATAAAGAGTTTAAACCTTTTTTGACATACAGCGCCAAGTGGAACAGAGATGCCGCAGAATATAGGCGGATAGTTCCTTCCCTTAAAGAGCCCATAGAGAGGCAGATAAAAAAGAAGTTGTACAAGGCCGCTTCTCTTTGCGCGAAAACATTAGGCTGTAGAGGTTATCTTCGGGTTGATATGCGTGAAAAAGAGGGAAAATTTTTTGTTCTTGATGTAAACCCTAATCCGGATGTATCGGCTGACAGCGGCTTTGCAAAACAGGCCTATCAAAAAGGGTATGATTATCAGGAAATGATAGTCAAAATTGTTCAATTGGCAGGTATTAAGCCGGAAGGAACAAAATGCAACAGATAAGTAGTATATATTTAAAGATTGCTGACAATGCGGGGGTTTTTACTCCGGTTGAGCTAAGTGTTTTAAGGGAAGTGCTTCTGGATATAAATGTTAATTCTAACAGCACCTATAAACTGGTTGAGGAAAAAGAAGGTGAGAGGGTGGCCGGATTTGCGGTGTTGGGCAGAACTCCCATGACAGCTTTTGGCTGGGATATATATTGGATGGCTATTGATAAGGATTTACAGGGTAAAGGCATCGGAACCAGGCTTTTGAGGCGGGTTGAAGCTTTGATTTTAAGCGCGATGGATAAAGCTGTAATAAGGGTTGAAACCTCAGCTAGAAAAGATTATGTTTTGGCTCAAAATTTCTATCATAAAAGAGGTTTTATTCAAGCGGGGATAATACCAGATTTTTACGGCTCTTGTGATGACCTGATGATTTTTTATAAAAAGATAAATGGCCGCGACTTTAAATTTAGAAGTTTTGCGAATATTTAAACATATAAAATTAACAGGCGCTATAAATTCCCGTTAAAGAATAGAGCCTTGAGGCGTTTGAATTTAGCATATTTTATGTTACAATAAAAAATTGTTTCACGGCAGGCGTCCGGAATCTCCGGCATCGACAGAAACTTTATGAGGGGGTAAGGTTCATCGCTAGCTTAAGGTAAATCAATGAGGATTAAAAACAGGTTAAAACGTTGGGGTAAGCTGCGGTTTTTTATTTTTTACCCCTTTGGGTTTTTTATAATTTTTTCAGCTACTCCCGATGACCACTCCATAATGGCTGGAATATGGTTTATTGCTGCCGGCCTGCTTATAAGGCTTTGGGCAAACGGTTATGCCATAAAGCTTGATAAGCTTACTGTTTGCGGCCCCTATGCTTACTTACGTCACCCGTTGTATTTCGGGACGATGCTATTGGCTTTAGGCTTTATGATTATGCTGAAAATACATTACATAGGCGCATTCTTTTTAATTTTGTTGAGCCTGATATATTACCGGACGATCAAAAAAGAAGAGGCCATGCTCAAAGATAAATTCGGACAAGTTTATTCTGATTACAAAAAAAATGTTCCGGCTATATTACCTATAAAATTTTTCCCCTATAAAAAAGGGGAAAAATGGCCGTTTAGTCTCGAACGTTTAATTAAGAGCCAGGAGTACAAACTATTTTTATGGGTGATAGTTGTAGTTATAATTTTCCATCTAAAAGAAGAATTGTTGGTTGAACGCGAGGCTTTAGATTTTAAGTTTTGGATTTTCTTGGGGGTTTCCCTGCTGTTCATTTCAATAGATTTGGGCGGAGAATGGATTAAGTATAAACGTAGAAAGCGGTTATCGCAAGTAAGATAGCCATCCATTCATCTAAAAGCCGCTTTTTTGATCCAGTATTTTCGTAAACAAGCTAACCTTTTCTGCACAAAATCCAATCCATTTTTGGCTGCTTTTGATTTGCATTAGCTGTTTTTACCGGCAATATATGCTTGTGTTTTATATGTCAGGTGATAAACTAATATCGTAAAAGAATAATAGCTTTTATCTGTCAACCTGGCTTCAAGCTCAAACTTTTTTATTCAATAAATCATACCCTCTGTGTTTAAATTTTAGACATTCCCATGACACAAAAAGCAAGATATAAGATCAGCATACGAAAAAAAATAATCTTGGCTATCTTTTTGTCTGTTTTTACGGTCATGTCCCTTACAGCGGCTCTGGGCTATTTCTGGTCAGTTGGCTTATTGCGCAAAACAATAGGCAACGATCATCTTAAGATGGCTCAACTTTTTAGCGCGGCCATAACCAGGATTATTGACGAAGAAGTATCAGATTTGAAAGTATATATGTCCCATGAAGCCCGTATAGAAGAAGCTCAAAACTCAAACCTAAAATATAAAGTTATGAGCCAGAAAGAAATGAAGAATTATTTTGAGGAGAAAGATCGGCGATGGATTGCAGACGTTCCGGACAACGAATTCGTCAAAAGCCTTCTGAGCACCCCGGTAAGTAAAAGGCTAACCTCGATAAAAAATAACGATGAAGGCCTGGCTGAGATAATGATAGCCGATGCTTTTGGAGGGTTGGTGGCAGCTTCAGGGAAAACTTCAGATTTTTATCAGGCGGATGAAAAATGGTGGCATGTTGCCTACGATAAGGGAAAAGGGGCTGTTTTTATTGAAGGCCTCAAAGTTGATGAGTCGAGCCGTTCTTTGAGCATATCCTTAGCGATACCGGTTAAGAATTCCTCCGGTGAGGTTGTGGGGGTTTGCAAAGCTGTTTTAGACGTCAAGAGGCTGTTTTTGGCTTTGGAAAACTTCAAGTTTGGTAAAAGCGGCCATGTAGCCTTGGTTGATTCTACGGGCGACATCCTGTTTCATCCGGCAACCTCATCAAACAGTGAAAAATTCCTCAAGCCTCAGGGCATGGAGGCTTTATTAAGGAATAGCCAAGGGTATAAAATAATAGATGAGTCAGGAATTCATAAATATAAGATGTTGATTGCCTGGGCTACTGTTGAGCAGCCGGCACTCAT
>JBAYNQ010000174.1:0-3247 GCA_041678705.1 Candidatus Omnitrophota bacterium | reverse complement strand
TACAGCTCCTCCAGATTCCCGGAGGCTTCCCGCAATCCGTATTTAATGCCGTCAAACCTTTGCAAATTCGAACTCGCTTCTGAGGAGGCAATTATATAATAGGTGGCTACGGCATATTCTGTATGAGGCAAGCTTACTTCCACTATTTTTATATTATTTTTTTTGTACAATGAAATAACCTTTTCTATGGCACTACGGATTTCTTCATCAAGCCCGGGGCCAAAATATTCTTTAGGAATTCCTATTGTAAAGCTTCTGCCTTTAGGTAATAAGCTTTTAGTGAAATCGGGAATTGCTTTCTTAACGCTGGTCGAATCCCGCCGGTCAAAGCCGCAGATTATATTTAAAAGATGGGCGCTATCGGCAATACTCGTAGTTATGGGCCCTATCTGGTCAAGACTCGAACCAAAAGCAACCAGTCCATAACGGGAAACACGGCCGTAGGTGGGTTTAAACCCTACTACTCCGCAAAAAGCACAAGGCTGGCGTATGGAACCTCCCGTATCTGAACCCAGAGCAAAAGGAACCAGCCTAGCCGCTACCGCAGCGGCGGAACCGCCGGAAGAGCCGCCGGCTACCCTTGAAGTGTCCCAAGGATTTTGGGTCGGGCCGTAACAGGAATTTTCCGTAGAAGAACCAAAAGCGAATTCATCCATGTTGGTAGTACCAAAAATTGTAAGCCCTGCTTTTTTTAAGCGGCGCACAACTTCCGAATCATAGACAGAGACATGCGTTGACAATATCCTTGAAGCGCAAGTAATTCTTTTACTTTCAATGCAAATATTATCTTTGATAGCAATTGGTAACCCGCCTAAAGAAGAGTCCCCGTTGGCTGGAGTAAAATTGTCATATATTTCCACAAAACTCTTTAGATAAGGATCTATTTTTTTTGCCCGGGAATGAAAAAACTCAAAAACCTCCTCTTTTGAGGTTTTTTTGCTGTAAATACTCTCTGCTATCTGCCTTGCTTCTTTATCAATACTCATTCTTAAACTCTCTTAAAAAGTATGTGTTAGAAACTAACACCTTAACCTAAATAATATTGGGAACTTTAAAATAACCGTCTTGCGAGGAAGGAGAATTTTCAATAATTGCTTTCCGGCAAGAAAAAAGAATTGCTTTATCTTCTCTGAAAGCATTTGTTTCCGGATGCAAACCTCTCATAGGCTCTATGCCATCAGTATTTAAGGTCTTTAGCTTATCGATGTATTTAATGATCTTGGTAAGCTGGCCGCCTAACGATTCTTTCTCGTCATCGGTTATCTCTATTTTCGCCAATCTCGCTACGTATTCTACATTTTTAGTATCCGCCATAAATCCGCCTTTGAAACAATAAATTTTTCCAAGAAATTTTAATTATACCATCACCATTTTAAAAATCCATCAAAACCGGGCTTTCCTAACAATTGGATCAAGAAGGTTTGAATTTTCCCCTGAACATTGAGGCCTCAAGAAAACTTTGAAGCCTGCGCGAACGGCTGGGATGCCTTAACTTTTTAAGCGCTTTTGCTTCAATCTGCCTTATACGTTCACGAGTTACTTTGAAAATGGTCCCAACCTCCTCCAAAGTCTTGGGACTGCCGTCCTCAAGCCCAAAACGTAAGGTAAGAATATTTTTTTCTCTGTCAGTCAAGCTTTCCATAGCCTGCTCAAGTTCTTCTTTTAACATAGAAAAAACTGTAGCATTGGCCGGTGAAACCGCTTTTTTGTCTTCTATGAAGTCTCCGAATGATGTGTCTCCGTCGTCCCCGATAGGAGTATGAATTGAGATGGGCTGTTGGGAAACTTTAATAATATCTTTTATTTTTACTACCGGCAGCCTTAATTCCTTAGCTAACTCTTCCGGCGTAGGCTCCTTACCTTTTTCCTGTATAAAAAGCCGCGATATCCTTATTATTTTATTAATCGTTTCTGTCATATGCACAGGAATCCTTATGGTGCGCGCCTGATCAGCTATAGCTCTGGTTATAGCCTGGCGTATCCACCAAGTAGCATAAGTAGAAAACTTATACCCTCTTTTATATTCAAACTTTTCTACAGCCTTAATCAGCCCGATATTTCCTTCCTGTATTAAATCCAGAAAGGACAGGCCACGATTCACATATTTTTTTGCTATACTGACAACCAGTCTCAGGTTTGCTTCTACCAGCGTGCGCTTTGCTTGATTATAAGCACGGGCCTTATCCATTATGGCACGCATCTTATCTTTAGGCTCCTGTTGGCCAAAGCCAAGCTTTTTGACCAGTCGTTTCCTTTCCCGGGAAAGCTGCCTCCTCTGATCTTCTTTTGCTTTACCGCGGCCTTTTATTCTATCTTCTTTTTTCTTCAGCGCTACAGCCTGACGGACAATTTCTTTAGTTTTAGCTATAATCTGCTCTATAATGCCGATTGTGAAATTAAATTCTTTTAAAGTTTTTTTCTGGCTTTCGATTTTTTTAGTACGGGACAGTTTCCCGTAAAGCTTCTGTATCCTTTTAATTTCCTTTTCTTTGTTTTTTATCTCTCCCTTTACGAAATCATCGGGGTTGAGCTCTTCGCTTATCAGTTGTTTGGATATTTTTACAAACGCGTCTTTTGATATCCCGGTAGCGAAGACTTCTTCCCGCAGGATTTCTTCGGCGTCTTCAATTTTCTTGGCAAGAGTAATTTCTTCCTCACGGGAAAGCAGAGGAATCTGGCCCATTTGTTTAAGATACATCTTCACCGGATCATCTATCGGCTGAGTGGTAGAAGTCGTTTGTTTTTTCTTCTCCTTTTCCCATTCTGAAACCTCTTTAGCTTCCAGCACGCTTATGTCTTTGCTGTCTAATTTCTCAAATATGCTGTCTAAGTCCTGAGCTGTAATTACTTCTTCCGAGAGAAAGTGATTTATTTCATCATAAGTAAGATAACCCTTCTTTTTCCCTAAATCAATCAACTGCCCAATACTTCTTTCTAAAAGTTTCTTCTTAACCATTTTCTAATACCTCACTCTTGATTATATTAGCAAACTTCCAATATCACAAACGGCTATATTCACTCAACAACTCTTTAACTCTTTCGTTATCGCCTTCTTTTTCGGCCAGGCGGATCTTCTCCTGCAAAGTTTTCTTCTCCTCCAAAGCAGCCTTTTTGCAAAGCTTCAAAATGCTTTCCTTAAACACGTTTTTGTCCAAAGGCACATCATCATCCATTAAAATTTTAGAAACAAAACCGCTTATGCTTTTATCGTCGATGAGCCCCAAAAAAGACTGAGGAGAAGCGATTT
>JBAYNQ010000173.1:0-3286 GCA_041678705.1 Candidatus Omnitrophota bacterium | reverse complement strand
TTGCGGTTTAGTCAAGCCTACAATATACACAAGGCTATCTGTATTTCTAAAAATATTCGACGTAACTTTGTGATAATCATCTATAACCGACACCGCTGAAATCAGCAATGTTCCGGGAATAGCGATATGTTTTCCAGAAACATCATATTCATTATAAAGACTGTCTTTACCGGAAATAAAAGGCACACCAAAATAAGTCGAGAAATCGTAACAGGCTTTAGCTGCCCTAACTAAACCACCTAAAGCCAGCTCGTCTTGCGGCGAAGCCCAGCTAAAATTATCGAGGATGAATGTCTTATCAAGTCCGGCGCCGACACAGGTCACGTTACGCAAAGCCTCGTCTATAGCTAAAGCGGCCATCCAATAGGGGTCTATATCCGAGTAAAAAGGATTTATGCCGAGCCCCACAACAACACATTTTTGGCTTTTTAGGTCTGGACGGCTAACGGCGGCATCACTTAAAGCGATTTTATTTATACCATAAATAGACTTGGTAACGGATCCGGCTTGAACCTCGTGGTCATACTCTCTTAGTATCCAGTCCTTCGGTGCGATATTGGGGCTAGCCAATAAATTCTTTAAGTCTTCATCATAGGATTCTTTCGGCTTAATTTTGGAATCTTTTTGTTTTTTGTAAATCCATACGGCTTTTTTTTCTAATTTAGGCAGATTAAATATAAAATCCGTGTCTATGTCGCAAACTTTATTGCCTTGGTAGAAAAGCTCAAGTTTATGGGTATCGGTTACCCTACCGACAACTGTCAACGGAACTTCCTCTTCTTTAAAAATTTTTTCAAGCTCCGGAAGGTTTTCGGGACGCGAAAAAAATACCATTCGCTCTTGGGATTCAGATATCCAGATTTCAGTATAACTTAGGCCTCTGTATTTTAAAGGAACCTTTTCCAGATCCACCTTCACACCGTGGGATTGGGCCAACTCGGTTATTGCGCTCGATATGCCTCCGGCACCACAGTCAGTAATAGATGAGAATAAGTTTCTATCTCTGGCCCGCAGTATCGCTTCGGTAAGTTTTTTTTCCTCTATGGGGTTACCGACCTGGACCGCCGTAGTAAGGCCTACTGTATGTTCATCGAGCTCTTTAGACGAAAAGGTAGCCCCGTGGATACCGTCTCTGCCGGTCTTGGCTCCGCAAAGAATAACTAAATCCCCTGGCGCTGACTCTTTAAATGACTTATCTTTTGGTAATATTCCTAGCGTACCGCAATAAACAAGAGGGTTTCCTAAAAATCTTTCATCAAACAAAACTGCCCCGCAAATCGTAGGAATTCCCATACGGTTGCCGTAATCACGCACTCCTTTAATGACGCCTTTTATTATCCTTTTCGGATGAAGCAAACCCTTAGGCACATCCTTATGCGCCATTTTCCAAGGGGCAAAACAAAATACATCAACCGAAGCGAAAGGTTTGGCCGCACATCCGGTCCCTAGAATGTCCCGGATAACTCCTCCTATTCCGGTAGAAGCTCCTCCGTAAGGTTCAAGACTGGAAGGATGATTATGCGTTTCCACTTTAAAACAAATATTATTATTTTCGTCAAAAGTCACGACTCCTGAATTATCTTCAAAAACCGATACGCAATCAGGGTGGGCCAATTCTTTTGTAGCCCGCATCAAGGTCGACTTCAGCAAACTGTTTATAGTTTCTTTTTTTATTATTTCTCTCTCGGAATTCTTTTCGCTATATTCGATTACTCCACGAAAAGTCTTATGAGCGCAGTGCTCGGACCAAAGAGTAGCTATCGTCTCCAATTCGCAATCCGTGGGATTTCGCTTAAGCTTCCTGAAATAATCCTGAATAATCCTCATCTCCTCTAAACTTAAAGAAAGACAACCCAACTTAGATATTTCTTGAAGTTTAGAAGAATCCGCTTCTAATAAATCGATTTTTACTAAATCGAATTTATAATCTTTTCCGGAGAATTCATCCAGTGTGATAAGTTTTCCGGCTTTTTCATATTCAAGAATATGCTCTATGAGAGGATTATACAGAAGTTTGGGAGCGATATAATTTATCTCTTTTCTAGATAAACCTTCCAAATCAAAAAAACTCGCGGTACGGGCGTTTTTTATCTCAAGAGACAGTTCTTTTGCGGCCTTCTGGAGCGAAGAACCTACCGGATCACAAACCCCTGCGTTATAAGTTATAAGTATTTGGGTATCATTTGGGGGGGCTTTAAAAACGCCTTCCGATAAAGAATAATCCTGGGTTACCGGATCTATCAATAGCCGGGAGGCTATCTGACTTATTTTATCCGGGCCAAGATCAGCTTCCAAGAGGTAAACTTTTCTGGTATATACTCCTGTCGCTTTAAAATTGCCCAGATCACTTATGCTGGAGGCAATCTTAGAAGAAGAAACCTTTTTCTTAGCGAATACGTCTATTCTCCAAATCATCGGTCGGTGAGCCTTTAGTAAAGCTGATTGATACTGGGTATGTAGATTATTAGCACTTAGCTAATGCCAACTCTTTTATAAATCTTGTCTATATTCGAAAGATAAGTGTAAGGATTAAAAATCTTCTCAAGTTCTTTCCTTGCCAGCAGTTTCTTAAGCTTAAGGTCAGAAAGCGCTTTTTCCTTAAAAGAAGAATTTTCATTTATAACTTTAAGGGCTATGGCCTGGACAATATCGTAAGCCTGCATACGCGATAAGCCTTTATCCATAAGAGCGATAAGTATCTTTTGTGAATAAATTATGCCCCGGTTTAATTCGATATTTTTGAGCATCTTCTTTGGCATAACTTTTAAATTAGCCACGACTTCCTTAAACTTACGCAGCATATAAACAATAGCTATAGTAGAATCCGGCAGAATAATTCTTTCAGCCGAAGAATGAGAAATATCCCTTTCGTGCCACAGATTTATATTCTCCGAAGCTACCAGAGAATTCGCCCGCAGTATTCTGGCTAATCCGCATATCCGTTCACAGACAATGGGATTCTGCTTATGGGGCATAGCGCTTGATCCCTTTTGGCCTTTATAAAAAGGCTCTTTTACTTCGCCGACTTCATTGCGATGTAAGTGTCTAATTTCTGTAGCAAAGCGTTCAAGAGTAGAACCGATTAAGGAAAGAATGAATAAATAATAAGCTATCCTTTCCCGGGAAACAATCTGAGTTGAAACTGCCGCGTTATTTATGCCTATTTTCTTGCATATGTATTCTTCTATTTTGGGCTCAAAGTAAGCGAATGTCCCCACAGCTCCGGAGATCTTGCCGCAGGCAATGCTCAAAAATATCGAATTAAACCGGGGCATAATTTATTCAC
>JBAYNQ010000172.1:0-3317 GCA_041678705.1 Candidatus Omnitrophota bacterium | reverse complement strand
TTTGGAAATTTAGATAAACAGGACCAGTCTGGCTTTACCCTGGGATACTTAACCCTGGCAAAGCCAGACTAAATTTTTTTAAATCCGGTTTTATTTTTCGTAACTAATTTCATCAAGATAGAACACTATGCCTTCAGGGTTGTTGACGTCTATGCTTGTGGCCCAGGCAAAACCTCCTATGATATAAGAAAGGTCTTTGCCAGTTAAGTCTATCTCGTATTTTTTCCACTCTTTCGTTAATTGCACTGGCCCAACTGTAGCGCTGTCGGAATCGATATATTCCCCGCTGGATATACCCCCCATTTTAAACTCATTTATCACTTCTCCGCCCTGATCACCTCTGGCCCAGAAGGTAAGTTTTTTAGCGCCCTGAAGGTCGTAACCGGCATCAGGAATGTTTCCCCAATTGTTAGCAGGATTCTGCCAAAAAATTCCGGCCCAACGTGTTCCGGAATTATTTTTGTATTCAATACGTATGCAACTATCACCGCTAAAAGCGTAGTTTTTCCAATTAGCATTAACTTTTAAATCACGGGCAGCAGTTGCCGGCATCCAGCCGCTGGGAACGTAATGATTGTCCAATGAACTGCTATCAGCATATACGTAAAAGGGGAAATTCAATCCTCCAGTTTCTTTTTTGAGTTCTGAGTCATTGACAAAGCGTATCTCATCTAAATAAATAGTTTGTTCGCCTCCGGCCTGATCAGCATTGAAGATTATTGCCAATCCTCCATTGACATTAGCTAAATCACGGTCAACTAGATTGATATAATAATCCTGCCAGTCGTTAGTGAGCCTGATTGGGCCAATTTCTACGTCAACTGTGTCTGGGTAAGTAACATCTTCTCCTGTAACGGCGTTTTTCGTTATGCCGCCGACTTTAATTTTAGTTATGACCTCGCCGCCCTTTGCTCCTTTGGCTTTAAACGCTAGCTTATTAAATCCATTTAAGTCAAAACCGGTATTTTTTTCACCCCAGTTATTTTGAGCTGATTGCCAATATATACCGGTCCATCCCTGCCCTTGAGACTGTTTTGCGGTGTAAGTTATTTTCATCGATGTGGCTCCGGAGGAATACTCTTCGGTAGCCTGGTCATTAAATTTTATATCGTTATAATCACCCATCCAGCCGCTGGGGATATAATGATTCAGGGGGGAATTTTTATCGAAATAAATGTAAAAATCTTCAGTCTGGTCTGATACGGCACATTTGCCTGCATCCTGGAACAAACAAAAGGCAAATGTAACACACGCAACACTTAAAAGAAATTTTCTAAACATCTCCTCTACCTCCTTTTAATTATTTTCCGCCTCGCTTTTACTTTTTTCATTCCAAAGACCCTTATACGTGTAATAAGTTTTTTTCAGCTGACGCAAATAAGGAGACTTGGAACCATCACCTTGGCTGCATATTCCCAGCCATTCTTCATGCATGTACCCATCTAAAAAAGGCCCGCTAAAAAGGCCCTTTTTGTCATGATAGGCCGGTTCATACGCTTTCCACCATTCATCCAACCACTCAAAGACGATGCCTCCTATCGCGTTTCCGGCACCATAGCCGATGGAATTACAAACAATATCTTCCCAGCAAGACCGGTGATAATCTGCTTGATAATCCTGGCCTTCTTCTTGAGAATATCCCCGAGCGTAAGATGGAGCCCCGTATTCGGTGATCATTGCCGGTTTATCGGCAACCCGCTTAATTTCATCCCAAAGATCTAGAAAACCATAACCGCCCCTGTATACATTGGTTCCGAATATATCTACATCAGGACAGTTTTTCGCGAAAACATCAAGATATAGGCAATCTCCGGAAACAATAGCTACGGGGCGCCTTTTTGGATCCAATTCTTTTATAAACTTTGCGGCCGTATTGGCAAATTTAAAAAAACTTTCTGGTTTTTTATCAGCATTACAGCCTAAGCCATAAACATTTTCGTTTCCAATAAGCCAAACCAAAACGTAAGGTTCATCACGAAATTCTAAAACCATCTTCTCTATGCTCTTGAGCATGCTATCTTGATGCTGGAGATTATCGTAATCCGTGCCACTCTCCCAGTCAGCTTCACTGCCCAAGGCGTATTTGCCCAGAAAGTCACCCAATAATATATATATACCATATTTTTTATACATTTGCCTAAGAATTTTTTTATCTAAGTCAAATGGCTGGTGATAGAGACGTATCGCGTTAACGCCCATCTCCTTCATTAGAGCAAAATCGCCTATAACCTTCTCCTCCGGATCTTGGACGCCATTCTTGTTGCTGTCCACCCAACTTTCATAAGGAGCATCAATAAGGCCGTTGGCATTTAGGTCCTGGGTAATCCAGTTTTGCATACTTCCGTCATCGGGAGACTCTCCTACTGCGGTAGGCCCATAAGTTATAGCTTTGATCATAAAGGGTTTGCCGCCAACAAGCATCTGCCAATCGCCTGATTCATATTTTATCAGTTTAATTTCATTTCCCTGGTTCGCCACCACATTTCCCAGCTTGCGTTTTGGACCGTCACATTTAGGAGCAGACTTTCGGTCCCAGAAAGGAACAGTCGTCAATCTTCCAGGGTTAACGACATAAACATCGTTGCGTATATCATTGTCGTAACCGTTAACAACTTGAATTCTTGCGTCTTCTAATTTTAATCCAAGCTCGGGATGATGCTTGATTAAATATTTAACTCTGTAAAGAGCAACCTTCCCAACATACCAGGGGGTATGCCAATATGTCCAGCCATAACTGTTGGGGAAATTTATAACTATAGCATAATAAGCTTTAATCGCGGATTTTGTTAGGCCGCTTCTCTCAAGTATTTCAGCAATGTGGAATTGCCTTACACCTGCCGGTTCCGGAGCAAGGTTCCACTTATAAAAAGCAGTGTTAAGATCCCGGCTATTAAGCACTTGCCAGTGGTCAACCTTTGCCAAATTTTTTTTTATCTTTACATATACCGGATCAAATTTTATAGAGGTTGTATTTGGATAAATCCCTTCACCGACAGCCTTGGATAAGCCAATAGGGTCGTTAATGGTGTAAGCATAATTCCTAGTTCCCAAACCCACAAAGGTGCCATACTTTGAATAATCAACCGGAAACTCAGCGCCTTCATCATACAGCTCTACCCGCGTAATGGGACCTTCTTCCTGAACGTCATCTTCAACAACCTTTCCGGTTTCTAATTTATTCAGAGTAATGTCAGCTTTTTCTTTTATCGACCAGTACCAACCCCTAGGATCAAAAGCTTGAGCCCAAGGATATCGTGCGCTCACTTCCCTGAATATACTTTTAGCTTCTTCAGTTTTGCCGTCACGCATAAGAGCCT
>JBAYNQ010000171.1:0-3351 GCA_041678705.1 Candidatus Omnitrophota bacterium | reverse complement strand
GACCGGAGAGAGAAAGAGCCTGTTGAAGTTATTCCGCAAGGTGAGCCGGATGCAGGAAGAAAAACAAAGATAGAAAAACCCGCGGATAGCAAACCTGATGGCGCTGAACCGGTTTCAGTTGTTGAATCAAAAGAAACCGAAGAAGAAACTATAGAAATTCTAACAGACAATCAGAAATTTATCGAGTCTGGGTATTCAGATTGGCTGGAGGGTAATGACAAAGCTGTTTTGTGGGAGAAAATCGAGGAGGCTTTTGGAATCGCCCTGAAACGGTATCTTAAAGTTATTGGAACCGCAGTGGGTATTGATAAGGCCGCGGATAATTTAATCGGCGGATTGGAAGATTTTGTAGTTACCCGGGTAGCAGAGGCAGTGAAAAATCAAGGAATATCTTCCCGCCAGGTAAGAGGACAGGTTAAAGAAGCCTTAAGGAAACTTTTGGGAGAGGAAGATAACCAATTAGAAAAAAGAATAGAAGAAGCTATTGAAAATAGCAACATAGATGTATACAAATACCTGATAAATACAGCCTTAAGCGGCAGAGACATTAATGAAGCAAAGGTGCGTGAAGCGTTAAATGGGTATGAGTCGGCAGTTTCCAGTTATGCCGGGGCTGAATTAAGATTAGCCTGGTTTAAATATCAGAAAAGAAATGGCGAGAAGACTACCGATAAAATTAATAAATACAAAGCCCTTGCATTGTCAGCCCTTGATAAGTTAGATGAGATAGAGCTAAGTGTTTTTAACCGGGTTAAGAATAAGGATGAAAAGCGAGTGTCAAAAGCTAAGCCTGTTAATTGGAAGAAGATTGCTTTAGGCTTAGGCTTAGCTGCATTTGCCGGTTCTGTTATAACGGGCATTACCTATATGGGTGTAACCGGCCAGATACCTTTTGCCGGCCAGGATGATGATGCACAGGACAGTATTGTAGCATCTGATAATAGTGCATCTCCCGTGCCAATACCGCAAGATTTTAATTCAGTTCTGGGCATGTCAAGAAGAGATTCATTTCTTTTGGGCGCGTCCGTTGATATACAAGGAGGCGTTGATTGGAGCGATGAACAAAGCAAACAGACAATGTTTGAGCTCATTGAAAGTGCCAGGAGCGATTCCAGTTATTGGGTAGGAGCCAGCTTTTATGATAATCTTCCGGCCATAAGTGATGGCCAAGGGGGTATAGATATAGGAAAAAGTGCCCAAGCCATAGAAGAACTAGTCCGCCGGAAGGTGGCCCCTAACTTTATTATCGGCAATACTTTTGACCGTAAGAGAAGAGGTTTCGGTATAGATTTGTTTAAAGACGGAGAAAGCGCATTTATAAAATACATAAGTGGAATAACGGCACAGTTACCGCCGGAAATTACAGAAAAAATATACATAACGCTTTTAAATGATTATGGAATAATCGAGAAGAAAAATCTTCTGGAATTTTTATCCAAAGAATCCAGATCAGCTTTGAGCAAAGATGAACAAATAGCTAAGGTTATAAGTAGAGCTTCCTGGTATCAAGAAGGTGTTTACGAAAGGAATTTAGACGAGAATGATTCGAAATACATTCCTGATGAGGCTACAAGAAAAGTAGTTAAAGCCGCGATTGAGAAGAAAACAAAAGGTTTGGCGTTATCTAAAGAAGAAGTAGAAGCTTATAACAACTCCCGGGCAATAATTGCTGAGATGTACGGCATAGAAATGCTTAAACGCATCCGTGGGCTGATAGAAAAGAAGAACAATAATCCTAAAGGTTTAACTGCTGAAGATAAGGCCGTATTAAGGCTTTATTCAGCTGTTGATAGAGATACTTTAGCTCAATTAGGAGTTGTTTCTAAAAGGCTCAAAGAGGTATTGGCAAAACAAGGAAAAGAATTTAAAGGAGTGTTCGTAGGGTTTGCCGGATTGCCTACTGATGAGCAGATGAGAGTTATGGCCGAAAACGGTATACATAATATAGCAGTAAACTATTATGGCTTAAAGCAGGTTGCTGACCAGTCGCTCTTTAAAGATATAGAGCGCCTTAAGGAATTCGGACTAAGTAGGCTGATAATCGGTGAAATCGGTGTAGATAGTTTAGTTAAAGGCAAACAAAGAGAAGACCTGCAGGCCGCGACCTTAAAACAGATTTTAAATAGTTTATGGCAGAGAAGGCATCCTTTGATCGAGGCTGTATTCGTATTCAGTTTTATCGATAACAATAGCAAACCAACACAAATCGCGAGTTATGAGATATACGATTTAACCTCAAATCCTTTTAAACCCTGGATTTCCGACAATATGGATGAAAATGATTATGGAATGAATCGGCGTGTTAAGAAGGGGGAAAATCCCGGCGTACCAGCTATTTATGAGGATGAAGTTATTAGAATAATTCCAAAACAAGCCTTGGGAGTATTTAGAGATTTTGTTGATAGGGCGGCAAGATTGAGCCCGGTGGAAAGAAGAGAAAACGCAGAGAAGAAAGCTGAAAATTTACCGAATGCCAACCGCCAAAATTTGCCGGAGGCGCTTGAAAATAAAGGGGCTAGTGCTGATGACCACAAACAGAAGGTTGGGGCTCAGGAAGAGATTAAGGATAAAACAAAAATTGAGGATCGGGACGAAACCGAGGTTAAGAAAGAGGAGTTTAGCTCGATGAAGCGAATTCCTGACTGGAATGATGTTATTGGAGCAATAGTTCGCGGAAATGAGAAAATTTCCCGGATTTTCACCACGATTAACCGGGTAGATGATTGGAGAGAAGTAGAAAAATTGTCTTATTCAGGCGCTGTGATTGTTTATAACAGCAGTATGCCCCAAAATGGCCGCCAAGCAGTGCTTAATTACCATAAATATAAAAAGGGAGGAATTATCCTGGCTGAGGGTAATTTCCAACAGTTGCCTGATGACAGCGTATGGCTGGTTATAAAAGGCAAAAGGTATAAATTTCAGGTTATAGCATCCAACGGAGGGATTATTTCTGATTACTGGGCAAATTGGTGTTATTGCGGATACACCCCACGGGTTAACCGCAAGATAGATGATGTTTTAGGAAAGGAAGCAAGAAAGGTTGAATCCCAAGCGGGAATATATGATTACTCTTACGAACAAGAAATCTACGGACAGATTTATACAATGCGTATTTTAAGAAGCCAAGGTAAGGGCATCTTTGAGGTTAGGTCAAATAAATATAAAAGTTTTAACGGAGATGGGGCTTTAGTAGCGAGGCTTAATTTTGATTATGCTTTTGGCCCCAAGACTGTTTACTGGCGGTCTGGCAGGACATATAGCTATTTTAAACCAGTCGAAGTTAAAATCAGCGTTTCCGGAATAGTCCGTCGGATGAGCTGGCAGGAATTTCAGGAGAGGTTAGGCAAACTT
>JBAYNQ010000170.1:0-3391 GCA_041678705.1 Candidatus Omnitrophota bacterium | reverse complement strand
GAAAAAAGGAGAATGAATGCGGAGTAAATATTTTGCGATAGTTATGTTAAGTTTAAGTTTTGCTATTCTTTTTTCGCTGACAACTTCTTTTGTCTGCGCTCAATCTGCGGATAGTGTTGGGTCCAATTTTACTACCCGCTCGGGAGAAACTGGGGACAATAAGAAGGTAGTTGAAGAGATAAAACAGAGACATTCCCGGACTCAGGAAGCCATAGAGAATAAAAAAGATGAGGCTAAGAAGATAACCGAAGAAGCGGCAAAAGCGATTGAAGAGAAAAGTGCGATTGAAAGGGAAGCCAGGGAAAAGGAACAAGCTGCTGTACTTGCTAAAGAGGAGCTCGAAGCTATAAAGAAAGAAGCCAAAGAAACGAAAGATCCCCAGCTCTTAAAGCGAGCTAGGTTGCTCGGCAAGGAAGTTCAGCAATTAGAAAAAGATGCTGTTGGTTCAAAAGAGAAGCTGGATGCTGCCCAGTCCAAGGCTGCTGCGGCTCAGAAAGCCATTGCTGACAACGAGGCGCAAATAGATTCTCTAAAAAAATCTCTGGCAGACTTAAAAAAAGAAAAAGCCGCCAAAGCCAGCTTTATGGATAAAACTATTATGGCGGCGGCGATTGTTTTACTGGGGGCGTTTTTATTTTTCCTTCTTAAAATCGGCCTGAAAAAATTTGAGCAGGCAATTACGCATAAAAATGCTATCCGTGAAGATGAAATCACTCTGCGCATAATGACACTAATAGGGTTGTTTCGCTGGATGGGCAATATTCTCATTGTGGCTATCATGGTCTATATGATTCTAGAAAATTTCGGTTTTAATGTAGCCCCGTTGCTTGCGGGCATCGGGATTGTAGGGTTGGCTTTTGGTTTTGGAGGGCAATATTTAATAAGAGATTTAATAAATGGGTTATTTATTCTGATTGAAGGCCAATATAGGGTTAATGATGTGGTTAAGATAAACGATAGCGGTGGTTTGGTCGAAAGCATCAACTTACGCATTACTACTCTAAGAGATTTAGAAGGCAGGGTTGTGATTATTCCTAACGGTGAAGTCAAGACGGTAATAAATTTTACAAAAGAGTATGCTCACGCGTTATTCGATATTGGTGTAGCCTACAAAGAAAACGTTGACAGGGTTATAGAAGTTATCAAAGAGTTAGGCAGCCAGATGCGTAACGACTCTCATTTTGGGAAATTGATTCTAGCTGATCTTGAAATGTTCGGGGTAGATGAATTTGCTGACTCTCAGGTTACTATAAAATTTCGCATAAAGACTCTTCCCATAAAACAATGGGAGGTAGCCAGAGAATTTAGAAGAAGGCTTAAGAACCGTTTTGACGAAGAGGGTATCGAGATACCGTTTCCGCACAGAACGCTTTATTGGGGTGCGGGTCAGGATAACGAGTGGTTTAGGAACTTTGCCATGCAGCTGTCTGTCGGTAAAACCAAGCCTAAGGTTAGAAAGGCCAAGACTAATAAATGAAAAAGGAGGCTCGATGAAACCAAAAACTGTTATGATGCTGATTCTCGGCGGATTATTGATAATAGTTTTGCTGCAGAATACTCAAGCAGTTTCTTTGAGATTTTTATTCTGGAAGTTTGATATTTCCAGCATAATTCTGCTTCCCTTGACAATACTTATTGGCTTTATCATTGGAATAATAATTGGCCGAAAAAAGGCACGCTGACAAGGTATTAAAACTTGATCGATAAAGGGCTTAAAAGCTGGAGACATCGTGTGGCTAATTGGAGGTGAGGAGCGTTATCAGATTTTTTTTAAACCGCATATTACGCGTATTTGTTTGTAGCAGGCAAATGCTGCTATCACTTCTACTTTTAACTTTTTCAATTTCGGCTTATTCCGGAGAAATACATTTAAAAAATGGCGACCGGATAACTGGACGGGGAATTAAAGAAAATGATTTCGGGGTTGATATCGATACGACTGCCGCCGGAATCCTTCATATTAAAAGGGAATTTATAGATAAAATTATTTCTGACAAGAAAGAGGGTGGTTACGGAGAAACTAAAAGCAGCAGCGAAACAAAACCTAACAAGGCCCAATTATGGAAAGGGGAATTCTCTCTGGGAATAGATAAGAGCGGCGGCAATACTAACAAGAGTCAGGTAAATATCGGTGCTTCTCTCGTTCGCAAGACAGATTCTGATGAATTCACCGCCCAAGGCAGCCTCTATTATGGCTCATCAGACAAAAAAATGGATACTCAAAAGTGGAGGGCATCACTCCGTTACGGACGTAGTTTTGAAAACAAGGCTTGGTATCGCTTTGTAAAAATGGAAGGTGACCATGATAGGTTTGATGATATTAATTATCGGTTGGTGCCTTCGGTAGGCATTGGTTATTGGTTTTCTGATGAAGAAGATTTTAAAAGTTTAATAGAATGCGGCATCGGCCATGAACACACTAATTATAGAAGTGATGGCGGTGATAAAAATCAGGCAGTCCTTATACCCAGGGCCTTTTTGGATAAAAAGCTCATCGGTAACCTCCGGATTTCTGAAAATTTGATATTATACCCTTCTTTAAGTTATGGCGGACAGTACCGTTTATATTCAGAGACTTCTCTCATAAACCCCATAAATGAAAAGCTTGCCTTGCGCTTTACTCTTATCGAAGAATATAATTCTAATCCGTTATCAGGCGTTGATAAAAATGATTACAGGGTGATAACGGCCTTAGATTATTCTTTCTAACTTTGGTAATTTAAATTGATGGCTGGAAGTATTATTACAGCTGAAGTATGAGCTTTAACTGCCATTGACACATTCGTATGTATGAGTTATATTAAGAATAACAGTTGAATAAAAGTCCTGAGTTAAGAAGGGTTAAATCCTGGACTTTAAAAATTCTTAAAAGAATGGTCCCGATTTATCCAAATTTTCCCGCGGGAAAATTTGGAATCGGCCCCGCTCGCGGGCATTTTCCTTAGGAAATTTGGATCAAGTAAAACCTTCGCCAAAAATGTTATGTTTTAGCGGAGGTTTTTATTATGGTTCGTATAACTAAGAGCTTAACAGCTATTGATAAGCTTGATATTCTTTCACGGGACTCTCAGTATGATCTTGCTTGCTCTTGTGATACAAGAAAAGACGGCCATCGCCGCCGCTCTCGAGATAACAAATGGGTTTATCCAGTAGCCTTGCCTCAAGGCGGTCAGACTTTTCTATTTAAAACACTGCTTTCCAACCATTGCGTTAATGATTGCAAATATTGTCCTATCAGGGCAAACCAGGATCCCCGGCGTTGCACCTTGGAGCCAGAAGAATTGGTGAAGACGTTTTTCCAGTACTATCGGGCTAGAAGGGTAAGCGGGCTTTTTTTAAGTAGCGGAGTCGTAGGCTCGCCTGAGTCGACTATGTCCAGGATGAATACTAT
>JBAYNQ010000169.1:0-3392 GCA_041678705.1 Candidatus Omnitrophota bacterium | reverse complement strand
CGGCTCTCTGAAAACGATTGGGATAAAGTAATGGCTGTAAATTTAAGAGGTGCTTTCATTTGTTCTAAACTCTGCGCAAAGCACATGCTTAAACAGCGAAGAGGTAAAATTGTTAATATATCTTCAATTATAGGTATTATTGGCAATCCTGGCCAGGCTAATTACTCAGCATCTAAGGCCGGCCTGATTGGGCTTACCAAAACTTTGGCCAAAGAGCTTGGTTCGCGAAATATCTGTGTTAACGCAGTTGCCCCCGGATATATCCAGACTAAGATGACTGATATCTTGCCTGAAAAGGTCAAACTTGAAATGTTGAAAAGAATCCCTCTTAACAGGCTTGGCCAGCCCCAAGATGTAGCCCAGGCTGTTTTATTTTTAGCCGGGGAATCTGCGGATTATATAACTGGCCAGGTTTTAATAGTAGACGGCGGTATGATTTAGCAATATTAATAAGGAGGTAGTGATGAGTGTTGATGAAAAAGTAAAGGATATTATTTCCGAACAGTTAGGGGTTAAAAAAGAAGAAATTAAACCCGAAAGTTCCTTTATTGACGATTTGGGAGCAGATTCCTTAGACACGGTAGAGGTTGTAATGGCCCTAGAAGAAGAATTCGGCATAGAGATACCGGATGAAGATGCCGAGAAAATTACTACCGTGGGAGAAGCAGTAAAATACATAGAAGATAAAATAAATAAGAAAGACGCGTAGTTATTTGAAAAAATGAAACGGGTAGTAGTAACCGGATGCGGAGTAGTTTCTCCTGTAGGGGTGGGTAAGGGTCTATTTTGGGACTCTTTGCTTAAAGGCAAGAGCGGTGTAGGCAAGATTACCCACTTTGATGCTGCTGAGTTTGATTCTCAGATTGCCGGAGAAGTGAACGATTTCACGCCTCCTTCATTCTTTTCCTCCAAAGATAACAGAAGAACCCCTCGTTTTGTCCAGTTTGCTCTTAAAGCTGCCGAAGAAGCACTCTTAGAGAGTGGCATTGACCTGGACAAAATCGATCCCTATCAAATAGGAACGATCATCGGTTCAGGCGTAGGGAGCCTTGAGACGATTGAGAAAGAACATAAAGTTCTCTTAGAACGAGGCCCCAGAAAGCTTTCTCCTTTCATGATCCCGATGTTGATTACTAATGAAGCTCCTGGCCACGTTGCTATACATTTTGGCCTTAAAGGAGTTAACTTTTGTACGGTCACCGCCTGTGCTTCCGGGGCTCACGCAATAGGGGAGGCTTACAGAACTATTTCTCAGGGCAAAGCTTTGGCGATAGTCTGCGGGGGGACGGAAGCCTGTATTGTACCTTTAGGGGTAGGCGGTTTTTGCGCTCTTAAAGCACTATCAAAACGCAATAATGAACCGCAAAGAGCCAGCCGGCCTTTTGACAAAGAAAGAGATGGTTTCGTTATGGCTGAAGGGGCGGGTATTATAGTCTTAGAAGAGTTTGAGCATGCTAAAAAAAGAGGCGCTCATATTTATTGCGAACTTTCTGGCTATGGAGCCACCTGTGATGCTTATCACATTACAGCGCCTGACCCTGAAGGTGGAGCTGCGATAAAGTCGATGTCCGAGGCCATGCGTGAAGCCGGAGTTTCCAGTCAAGAAAAGATTTATATCAATGCCCATGGCACCAGTACCCAGCTTAACGATAAGATGGAAACAAAAGCTATAAAAAGTGTTTTTGGGGCTAGAGCCAAAGATGTAGCCATAAGTTCAACTAAATCTATGACCGGCCACACTTTGGGGGCTGCTGGAGCAATAGAGTTTATTGTTTGCTGTTTAGTTTTAAAAAACAAGATAGTTCCTCCGACCATAAATTACGAGAATCCCGACCCGGAATGCGATTTAAATTATACACCAAACAAAGCTCTTAACTTTGAAGGAGCGGTTGCCTTATCAAATTCTTTGGGGTTTGGAGGCCATAACGCCAGCCTTCTGGTTAAAAAAATCAAATAATACAAAGGTGGATTCAGGTACGAAACGTTAGATTCAGAGTTTCGTCTTCGGATTTTAAACTGTAGTTTATTATGGGTAAAACAATAATCGAAAAAATACTGCAAAAACATTCTTCTTCCAGAAAGTTAGAAGACTTTATATATGCTAAAGTCGATTTCTGTTTCGGCAACGACATTACCGCTCCTTTGGCTGTCAGAGAATTTAGAAAAGCTGGCTTTGATTCGGTGTTCGATACAAAAAAAATCGGCTTTATCTGCGACCATTTCGTTCCGGCCAGGGATTTAAAAGCCGCTAATAACGTTAAGCTTTTAAGAGAATTTGCTAAAAAATTTAAGATTAAACATTTTTACGATGTCGACAAATGCGGCATTGAACATGTCTTTTTGCCTGAATCGGGGTTGATTAAGCCAGGAGAACTAGTTATCGGAGCAGATTCGCATACCTGTACTTATGGAGCCATGGGCCTGGCAAGTTTTGGGGTTGGTTCTACGGATTTAGCCGGGGCCATGAAGGAGGGCCGGTTTTGGCTCAGGGTTCCTGAGACAATAAAATTTGTTTATGAAGGCAAACTTCCTGCCTGGGTAGGCGGTAAAGACCTTATCTTATATACGATTGGAAAAATTGGCGTTGATGGGGCTTTATATACGGTTATGGAATTTTGCGGACCGGTGATAAGCAAATTGAGCATGGATGACAGGTTTACTATGTGCAATATGGCAATTGAAGCCGGCGGTAAAACCGGGATTATCGCTCCGGATGAAAAGACTGTTTCTTATATGAAAAAGGTAAACCCTAAGGCTAAAATACACTTGGAGAAGAGCGATTCCGATGCTGTATATAAAGAAATTATAAAAATCGATGTTACAAATTTAAAACCTCAAGTGAGCTGCCCGCATCTTCCTAGCAATGTCAGGGATGTGGATAAGCTTAAAAAAGTAAAAGTTGACCAGGTTGTTGTAGGTTCATGTACCAACGGCCGATTAAGCGATTTGGAGATTGCTGCCAGAGTCGCCAAGGGTAAGAAAGTTAAGAAAGGCGTAAGAGCTATAGTTTTTCCGGCTACGCCCAACATATACCGTCAGGCTTACAAAAAAAAGTACTTAGAGGTTCTGCATGAGGCAGGATTCATTATTTCTACACCTACTTGCGGGCCATGTTTAGGTGGCCACGCCGGCGTTTTGGATAAGGGTGAGGTGGCTATAGCCACTACCAACAGAAATTTTATAGGCAGAATGGGGCATCCGGAAAGCTTTGTTTATTTGTCGGGACCGGCAGTAGCCACCGCCAGTGCTATAACCGGAAGAATAACCCATCCCGATGAAATATTGAAACACAGATAATCACAGATGAGAAATCGCAGATGATCACAGATTTCTGTATCAGCGGTTATCAGCAATATCTAATCTGCGGTAATCTGTGTATAAATCCAAAGGAT
>JBAYNQ010000168.1:0-3394 GCA_041678705.1 Candidatus Omnitrophota bacterium | reverse complement strand
TTTCTATGATGTTGTTATCGGAAGATAAAAACCGGTTACCGGAAAAATAGTCATAAGAGAAGTCACCACAGTTATTTTGCTTGGGGCCGGGACTACACTCAAAATAACAATTGAGCCTGCCGCTGGTAAATTTCATATACTTATAGGCACCATTGGAAATATTATCTCCCCAAATAAGGCAAAGGTTCTTTGCGTTAAGAGCATCCAAAGCTTCTGTTTTACTTATGCCGGGCATCCCTGCTGGATTCCTGCAGGCAACTACCAGGCCATAAATCTCGTAGCTATATTGAGGCTTAATACTATAAGTCAAGCCTCCGTATGCTTCTTCGAACGGCTCTTCTAAAGCAGCCGTTAAATCTGGTTCCGTGTGCAACTCTTCAAGCGCTAAGTTTGGCCCCGGAAGGCTATCTCTTTGGAAATAAGCTATCCCCAGGACGATTAAGCTGGCAACGAAAATAAAACTGAAAATTGCTTTTGCGGTTTTCATATTTATTTCACCCTAAACAATGGAGCCTATTTTTTAACTTTATCTATTACACAACCCTATTCAAACAAGTTTTTCAGCCGAGTTATTTCCTTTTCGGTATCGAAAATATTTTTCTCAAGCTCTTTTATTTTACGTCCGTATTCAGAAACTATCTCTTTATTGTGATAGCTTCGGGGGTTAGCCAGGACTCTGGCCTTAACATTGCGGTCCAGCTCTAGCTTCTCCTTATTTTTTCGCAGCTCTCTAATCTGCTTAGAAAGACTGTCATTGTGGCGTTTTTTTGCCTTGCTGTCCATCACCTTCTTTTTAGGAACCGGAACTTTATTATTTTCGGGCAAAGTTTTTTTAAAACCAGTGTCTTTCTCCTGTTGCAACTGGCCATCTCTATTTTTCTGCCAATAATAATCGAAATTGCCGGGAAATTTTCTTACCCTGCCGTTTTTTACTTCAAATACTACGTTAGCTATGGAACGAACAAAGTGTATATCGTGGCTTATAAAAACAAGAGTCCCCTCATAAACGCTTAAGGCCTGGATAAGAGCGTCTACCGCGTCAACATCAAGATGAGTGGTGGGTTCATCCAACAAAAGGAAATTCGGCGGATTGATCAAAAGTTTAGCCAGCAGGAGCCGGCTTTTCTCACCGCCGGAAAGCACGGTTACTTTCTTTTCGATGTCATCACCGGTAAACAAAAATACCGCTAAAATAGTACGTATATTTTCAAGTGACAAGCGACCCCCGGAAGCTGAGTAAGCTTCTTGGAGCACGGTATTATCGGCACCTAAAGTATCCATGCGGGTCTGCGAAAAATAGCCTGCGCCCGTGTTGTGTCCGAGAATACGGCGGCCATTATCTATGGGAATAACGCCGGCTAAAATTTTAAGGAGTGTTGACTTTCCGGCACCATTTTCTCCCACAAGAACCGCTCTCTGTCCGCGGGTAATCTCAAAATCAAAATCTCTATAAACTCTTATGTCTCCATAAGATTTAGAAATACTCTCCAGTTTTACTACCTGCTGACCGCCGCGGGTCAATACAGGAAAGGAGAAATTCTTTATACTTTCCCGTCTATCCGGAGGAACAACTATTGTTTCCATCTTTTCAAGCATCCTTTTTTTTGCCCTGACCTGGGAAGCCTTGTTGGGCTGGGCATGAAAACGGCTTATAAAAACTTTTAGCTGCTCAATTTTTTTCTCCTGTTCGTTAAACTTCTTTGTAAGGAATTTTCTCTTATCCTCCAGGATTTTACGGTACTCATCATAGTTCCCGCTAACTTTTATTATCTGGCCATTTTCAAGGACAAGAGTGCAGTTAGCAACTTCATTTAAGAAATCCTTATCGTGAGATATCATTACAAAAGCCCCTTTGTAGGCATTCAGATAATCTTTAAACCAGAGGGCGGCCCTTAAATCAAGATGGTTCATCGGTTCATCGAGAAACAACATATCGTATCGGCAAACCAGAAGCTTAGCCAGCAAAACCCTCATTTGCCAACCTCCACTAAGCTCTAAAACCGGCCGGTT
Organism: Candidatus Omnitrophota bacterium; assembly: GCA_041678705.1. GTDB lineage: Bacteria > Omnitrophota > Gorgyraeia > Duberdicusellales > 4484-171 > JAQUWY01. Next base: position 1,384 of record JBAYNQ010000168.1, on the reverse strand, counting down.
AAAATCTTTTTCCTTAAACCCTAATCCCGACAAAACTTTTTTGGCTTTATGCTCAAGCTCAAAACATCCCAGAAATTCAAGCTGATGCAATATCTCGCCATATTGCCTCAAACCAGCTTTGTGCTCTAATTCAAGTTGTTCTTTTTCCTTTTTAAGACGGGAAATCGTCTCGTCGCCCCCGGTAACTTCCCCAATAACTGAGGCATCAGAAGAAAAACTGATTTCTTGAGGAAGGTAGCCAATCCGAATGTTTTTGGGAATCTGGATAATTCCCGAAGACTGTTCTGTTTTCCCCAATAAAATAGAAAGAAAAGTAGATTTTCCCGCACCGTTAGGGCCAATTAGGCCTATTTTCTCGTTACGGTTAATATGCAGGGAAACCTTTTCAAAAAGTATCCGGCCGCCGTAATGTTTGGAAATATTATTTATTGAAATCATAAATCGCCTCTTTTGTTCTTAAAATTATACACCAAGACCGGCGAAATGCAATTTTACCATTGCACCGAAAAAGCAAACGCCGTAAGATTTTTTTACAAAATACACTTAAACAATCGTTAGGGGTTGGTTAATATCAGGCAGTCGAATCATGTAACTTCCAGACAAAAGCTTTAACACCTTCTTTACCTATGCTTTTACGCAGAGTTCTAATGCAATCTAGGAGCTTGGAACTCTCCTGCAAAGCGCAGGCAACATACATAATGTTGTTTTTCCCCGGCCAGATATCAGTGCCCAGGTGTGTCCCGGAAACTTGCCCCTTGCCGAAGACATCTTTTATTTTAGTGTAATATTTTACCTGACAATGCGACAGGGCTTCCATTACTTCGGTATCCACAGCCTCATTATAGGCAATCATCACCATCATCATCTCTTTTTCCATATACCCCCCAAAAAAATAATAATACTTAAAAAATTAAACTTTTATTTTACCGTTTTTTTTAACCCGGGATTCAAACACAGCGTACATAGTCGGAACAAACAAAAGCGTTACAAGCGAAGACACACTTAGGCCCCCAATCATAGTTATACCTAAAGGCTGCCAGGTCTCCGAGCCTACGCCGCGGGACAAAGCCAGAGGGAGCATAGCAAAAATAGTAGTAAGAGTAGTCATGAGGACCGGCCGTAACCTTGCCTTTCCGCCCTGAGTAACGGCGTCAGCCATAGAATACTCCCTGGCTCTTAATATATTTATATAACTTATCAGAACAATAGCATTATTTACGACTATCCCCATAAGCATAACAATACCCAGAAAAGATATGACGCTCAAAGTTGTATTAGTCAAAATAAAGGCGATTATCACTCCGGTAAAAGTAAAGGGTATGGCAAACATAACAATAAACGGATCGAGCAAAGACTCAAACTGGGCAGCCATAACCATATAGAC
>JBAYNQ010000167.1:0-3480 GCA_041678705.1 Candidatus Omnitrophota bacterium | reverse complement strand
CAAAAAATGAACGGTAGATTGGTTTTCGATTTATAACCGGCTTTATCTTAACAATTAGTTTTTAAACGGAGGTAAATAATGGCCCATCCAAAACGTAAACATTCGCGTTCTCGAGGCAGAAAACGCCGGACACATCAAAAGCTGACAAGTCATTCTTTGACCAAGTGCAGCCAGTGTTCCCGCTTAAAACCTGGGCATATGGTGTGCCCTTTTTGTGGTTATTATGCCGGCAGAGAGATTGTGGAGATAAAACTTAAGGAAAATAAAAGGAAAAAGTGAGTTATAAAATAGGTTTAGATATATCCGGAGGTGACTTTGCTCCTTCCGAGATAATCAAGGGAGCGATACTTGCGCGCAACCAGCTTCATGAGGATATTGTTCTGATTGGGGTCAAGGAAGAAATAGACCAGCAACTGGCTTTACATAAGTTTCCGGCGAGCGAGTTTTCTATAGTTCATGCTCCTGAAAAAATAGAAATGGCCGAGGCTCCCGCGACATCGGTCCGCCGAAAGAGAAATTCTTCCATAGCTATTGGTGCCCAGCTCCTAAAAGAGAAAAAAATAGATGCTTTTGTTTCTTGCGGTAACACCGGGGCTGTTGTATGCGCTTCTACTTTAAAACTGGGTTTGATAGAGGCCGTTGAGCGGCCGGGCATAGGGCTTATGCTTCCTAGCCGGACAGGGATATCTTTGGTTATAGATGTTGGAGCTAACATTGACTGCAAGCCCCTGCATCTTTTCCAGTACGGCATAATGGCTTCTGTGTATTACCGGGCGGTTCTCGGAAAAAAAAATCCTACTGTCGGACTCCTTAACATTGGAGAAGAGGCTTCAAAAGGTTCAGGCCTTATTAAATATGTGCATAAACTTTTTTCTGCATCATCTTTGAATTTTATCGGAAATGTCGAAGCTAAAGATATTTTCTCCGGTAAGTGCGATTGCATAGTTTGCGACGGGTTTATAGGTAATGTTGCTCTTAAAGTTGCCGAAGGTAGCGCTGAGACGATAGGAAGATTTCTTATAGAAACTATGACCAAGGGTTTTTTAGGCAAAATAGGTGTATTGTTAGCTAAGAATAACTTAAAGAAGTTTAAGCGCCTTATGGATTATGCCGAATACGGCGGGGCGCCTCTTTTGGGTGTAGACGGCATAGTCATTATCGGCCACGGACGTTCTAATGCTCTGGCAGTTAAAAATGCTGTAAGAGTTGCCAGTAATGAATTGAGCCACGACTTGAATGCCAGAATTAAAAGGAGAGTCGATGAAATCTGCCAAGATAGTGGGGTTAGGCAAATACTTGCCGGCTAAACGCCTGACTAACAAAGACCTTGAAGAAATGGTTGATACTTCCGACGAGTGGATTAGGGCTCGTACCGGCATAAAGGAAAGGCGAATTTGTTCTAAAGGCAAGGGCTCTTCTTATATGGCTTACAAAGCTTCTGAGGTCGCTTTAGAAAGAGCCGGCATTAAGCCTAAAGACCTGGACTTGATTATAGTAGCAACCATAACCCCTGATACGCAATTTCCTTCTACCGCCTGTTATTTACAAAATTACTTAAAAGCTACCAATGCTTGCTGTTTTGATATCTCTGCTGCTTGTGCCGGTTTTGTTTATGGATTAACCACAGCCTGGCAGTTTATAAAAGGTGGTTTATACAAAAAGGTTTTAGTTGTTGGAAGCGAGACGCTTTCGGCCATAACCGATTGGCAGGACCGTTCGACTTGTGTTTTGTTTGGTGACGGAGCAGGAGCGGCGGTTTTGGCGGATACGAAAGAAAAAGGCTTCATAAGCTCTTATCTTGGTAGCGATGGTTCACAGGCCGATATTCTGATTTTACCCGGAGGAGGTTCTCTCCAGCCGGCTTCCCACGAGACGATAGACAAAAGGCTGCACTATATGCATATGAAAGGAAACGAGTTGTTCAGGATCGCCGTGCGCATCATGGTGCAAGCTGCCAAAAAGGCTTTATCTCAGGCTAAACTAAAAACTTCTGACGTAAACGTACTAATTCCTCATCAAGCCAACGAGCGCATTATCAACGCGGTAGCAAAGAGGCTGGATATACCCCTGGAGCACGTTTATACGAATATTGGCCGTTACGGCAACATGTCTTCAGCTTCCAGTGCCGTAGCCTTGTGCGAAGCATATGAAGACGGCCTGATAAAAAAAGACAATATAGTTGTGATGGATGCTTTTGGAGGAGGCCTTGTTTGGGGTAGCTGTGTAATAAGGTGGGCGTGATTTAAGAGAAGCGGAAGAAGTACAAAAAACTATATTTATGAACGCAGAAAAAGCTGTTATATTTCCCGGGCAGGGTTCTCAATATAAAGGCATGGGCTATGGATTATATAAAGGTCTTTCTCGCTGTCGTGATATTTTTGATTCAATAGATAGCATTTTGGGTTTTAAGCTTTCGAAGAAATGCTTCGAAGGACAACCTTATGAACTCAAGGATACCGCTATTCAACAGCTGGCTATTTTGGCGGTAAGCCTTGCGGCTTTCGAGGCCTTTAAAGAGAAAGGAATATCCGTAGATTATGTCTCCGGATTGAGCTTAGGGGAATACAGTTGTTTATACGCTGCCGAGAGCCTGCCATTGAAAGACTTGGTTATTTTGGTAAGAGAAAGGGCTCTGGCTATGCAGAAGGCCGCGGATCTGAACTCTTCAACGATGCTTGCGGTTATCGGAATGGACGAGGAGAATGTCCGTCTTTGCGCCCAGGAAGAAGACTTCTATATTGCTAATATCAATGCTGGCGGCCAGACGGTTATATCTGTGGCTAAAAGTAATAAGGAAATTGTGCGTGGCTTGCTCCAGGCGCATTCAGCAAGGGTGATTGAGCTTGAAGTCAGCGGCGGTTTCCATTCTCCTTTTATGGATAGTGCCAGAAAAAGTTTAGAAAGCGTGATTTCAGGCCTTGATTTTAAATCAGCTAAAATACCCATAGTCAGCAATGTAACAGCAAAACCTCATACAAGCGCTTTAGAAATAAGGGAGAATTTGCTTAAACAATTGACTATGCCGGTGCTGTGGAAAGCTTGTGTTGAGTTCATGGTCGATGAAGGCGTAGAGACATTCTATGAAGTTGGGCCGTCAAAAGTGCTTAAAGGCCTTATGCGCAAGATAAGCTCCGGAAGTAAGGTTGTTAACATAGAGAAAATAGAAGATATAGATCAAGTGTAAAGTTTATTAGTATGTCCCGCCTCAATAAAGCGAAGGCACTGGGATTAGAGAGGAGGATTATGAATTTTACAGCAAAAACAGTAGTTATTACCGGGGCAGCTCAAGGCATAGGAAAGCAAATAGCTCTGGCTTTTGCCAGGCAAAAAGCTATCATTATAGCGCTTGATTTAAATGAAGAAGGGCTTAAAAACTTGCAGAGTGAAGTCGGCCAATATTCTGAATGTGCCTATTATGCTCTTGATGTGACTAATGCTGAACAAGTGGGTGAGGTTATAAACAAAATTATTGACAAGTTT
>JBAYNQ010000166.1:0-3494 GCA_041678705.1 Candidatus Omnitrophota bacterium | reverse complement strand
TATGTGGAAGTAAACCGCGACGCTGTTGTTGAAGCTGGGCTTATCAAGGAAAAAATAGTTTTTCAAACTGAGGAAGATTTGGAGCAAAAATCACTCAAGAAATTAGATCAAGATGAAATGCTTTTAGAGCTTGCTTTTAATAAACGAAAAGAGCTTATTGAATTGTATAAAGATGTCAAAGCAGATATAAACCCGCTTGTTCTTATTCAATTACCGAATGACGATCAAGCGACAAAAGAAACAAGCGACACAACCAAACAAACTATTGTGCTTGAATACTTGAAACGCAAAGGCGTGAAAGATGATGAAATTGCTGTTTGGCTTTCAAAAGAAAAAGAGAATCTTGAAGATTTGGAAAAAAGCAATTCTCCAGTGTCGTTTTTGCTTTTCAAACAAGCCGCCGCAACTGGCTGGGATTGTCCTCGTGCGGGCGTGCTTGTAATGTTTAGAGAAATAAAAAATCCGACTTTTGCTATTCAAACAGTGGGGCGTATTTTGCGTATGCCTTTTGCAACACATTTTTCTCACCCAGAGCTAAATATCGGCTATTTATATACAAACTACAAACGAAACGAAGTATTAGCTGAATATGCAAAATCAAAGACGGAAAATCGCCCAGCGATAAATGGCAGTTATCGCAAGAAAAATGTAAAGCCTATTAAATTAGAATCGGTCTTTATGACTCGTGTTGATTATAATGATCTTGGCGATACATTTCAGATTACATTCCAAAAAGTGGCAGACAAAAACCTTGATATTAAAAAGTTGAACCTAAAACCGAAAATCACCAATGGTTTGATTGTGGATGCAGAAGTTTATAATTATGATAATTTTACCAAAGAGCTATTTGATAATAAAAATGGATATGATTTAGAAATGTCTCGTTACGATCTTGAAGGACTATATAATTTGTTATGTTTTAAGATAATTTCAACACAAACCGATGAAAACAAAAAGTTTGCACCTGAGCGTTCATGGGGGAAATTAAAAACAGCGTTAAATGTTTATTTGATGAACAAGCTAAAAGTTGATCGCAGTGAAGTTTATAAAATTATAGTCAATGATTTAGCTAGCCCAGCAAGCGAGTTTGCTCCAATTATCGGAGACGCTTTGCTTTCATATCGTCCTATTCGTGAACAAGAAGTAAACAAAAAAGCTTCTCGCGCAAGGCGTATTGAACGCATTGATATACCGAGAGAGGCTCTATTTTTTACTGATTTATACGAAAAACTGGCAGTCAAAAAATCAGCAATGGAGCCATTTTGGATTGAGGGCGGGATGTTCGGGGGCGTGAATGAAAAGAAATTTATTGAATTTCTAGAATCAAGCAAAAATAAAAATATTGTATGGTGGCATAAAAACGGCGATTCAGGAAGTGAGCATTTTTCTATTCCTTATTATAATCCCGATGAAAATCGCGAAAAACTTTTCTATCCTGATTGGATTATTCAAACAAAGAACAAAGTATATATTGTTGATACTAAAGCTGGATTTACTGCGGAAAGCAAAGACACTAAATATAAAGCTGAAGCATTGCAAGCGTGGCTAAAAGGAAAGAAAAATTTTGACGGCGGTATTGTTGTACAAGACGGACCAAATGGCTGGAAAATAAACCGTAAAGCAAAATATTCTTATGATCAATCTTTCAAAGGTTGGGAAACTTTGAATTTTTAAATATGTTTATAAAAACTTTACAAATAAAAAATTTCAAATGTTCTAAGGATAATGTGTTGAATATTTACATTATGTAGTTTTTGGGTAAAATTATATTTCTTTTTAATTAAATGTAATTAAATATTAAAAAAATCGGTATAAACCGATTTTTTTCTTTAAAATAAGGCTTATTTACATAAAATGAATTTTACTAACTTTATAATATTTACTAAAAAAGTATTATGTTTTTGGAAAATTCGATGATTGTTTTGGCTTTAGTCATCTAAAATGATGTCTATCTCTTGACATTAAAAAATAATGGGTATATTATTAAATTATATAAATCATATTAATTGATAAATTTATGCAAAACAAAGCCCAAAAAATTGCGGAACAAATAAAGCACTTGTTAGATGAGCTTGTTGTTCTATCTGGCGAAAAGCCAGTCTCAAAATCTAACACCAAAATTAAAACAGAAAAACCATCGCGAAAAGGTGCTTCTGGCGCCCTAGCCATGCTTACCGATGAAGGATTTTTTGATTCGCCAAAAGAAATTTCGGTTATTATGGAAAAATTGAGGGAAATTGGGAGGCATTATCCACAGACAACTGTTGCGATGAACTTATTAAATCTAACAAAACGAAGAATATTTAATCGTCTAAAAGACAAAGGGTCAAAAAATTGGCTCTATGTATTAAAAAAATAATTTAACAAAAATATGAGTAAAGAAAACATTAATGAAATTATAAATAGAATAGAGAAATTAGAAAAAGCGGTTTTTGGTGACGGAAAAAAGACAAAAAAAATGCTTTCAAAAACTTATGCACCAGACATAGATTTCTCTATTAACGAAAGAAATTTTGTTAAAAAATATGCAGTTGATAAAAGTGGACCAAAAAAATTTACTCTTTTGCTTGCATATCTTGTTAAAGGTGAAATTGATAAAAATTTCGAGCTAAGCGAAATAAAAAATCGTTGGAATAAAATGTCAGCCAAAAGTATGCTTGGTAAATTTAATATGTTTTATCCAAACGACGCAAAAACTAGAGGTTGGATTGATTCTAGGGAATATGGTAAATACAATCTAACGAAAGAATGGAAAAATGTTTTATGAGATCAGAGAATCAAGTAAAAAATTTATTGGAGCAAGAATTTGAAAAAAAGAGAGTTTCATCTACTACTCAATATTTTATAGCCAGTATTCAAAAATTTGAGCAAGGTGATTGGGACGGATCACTCTCAAAAGCTGGTAAATTTATTGAAGCAGTTATCAAAATGTTGTGGGTATACGCAGGTAAATCACTCCCAACAAAACAAAAAGATTTTAAGGCAGGAGTTTTTGCTCAAAAAATTATAAATGGAGAGATTAGTAGTTCTGAAATTTCAGAAGACGGGGTTCGGCTTGGAATTCCGCGAGCAAGTGTCTTTATTTATAATATTACATCAAATCGTGGTGCTAGACATGATTCTGATGAAATAACCACAAATGAAATGGACGCTTCGACCATTCTGCCTTTATGTTCATGGATTTTGGCAGAATTGGTCAGATTTTCAGCGAAAAATGACATTGATGACGCTAAAGAAATTATCAATTCATTAATTGAGCGTAAATATCCTATTTTTGAAGAAATAGATGATCGTATTTATGTTGACCATAAGAAGTTTAAAGGTGCTAACGAATGTGGTTTATTGCTTTTGTATGGAATTTATCCAAATAGAATAGCTAAAGATAAATTTATTGCTTGTTTGAAATTGCATAAATTTAAACAATCAGCAATAAAATTTGAACGGTTAACTGACTATATTGATATTGATAAAAATAATAATATTTTATTGAGAGC